>JAQTLG010000261.1 GCA_028715025.1 Dehalococcoidia bacterium
AGGAGATCTTTCATAATGCCGCCGAAGCTAAGGGTCATGCCATTGGCTCGCACACTTGCGCTTCTCGGTTGATTTTTATAGTCAGGTATGAACCATGCCAGGATGCCAAAGAGAATCCCGGGAATCGCTACGGCCATGAAGGCAGCGCGCCATCCGAATTTAAGTGCTACCGCGCCTCCTATTAACATCCCGACGGCTGTGCCTACTGCAGTAGCAGTCGTCCATATGCCGGTCAAAGTCGCCCTTCGCGACTTCTTTATCGAGGCCATGAGCAAAGACTGCCCGGCCGAATTAAAGCTGGCCTCTCCCACTCCAAGTACGGCTCTGGCAGATATCAGCTGACCGAAGTTGGTTGCCAATCCAGAACAAAATGAAGCTATGCTCCACACGATTGACATCAGCGAAATCATTTTACCCCTTCGCCACCTGTCAATAACGTAGGACAGCGGTATAGAAAGAAGCCCTACCATGGCGAGGACGACCGTGCTTAACCACCCGAGTTGAGTATCGGTCAGACCGAACTCAGTCTTCAATATGGGGAACATAGGGCTGATAACCGTTCTGGTGGCGAAATCCAGCATGAGAAGCATATAGAGGACCACCATCATATACCAGATCTTCCAGGCAGGTAGCTTGAGGATCAATTTCTCGTCATCATTGTCGCTGGGTTGGCTCAATCGAATTCACCTCCTCCTTTAATTAACACATATTGTGCCGGCTATCTTGAGAAAACTAACCAATCCTTTTAGCTTTTTTCGACTGCACTCAGTAATGAATTATTTAGTTTATAATCTTTGATTTCCTCAAAGCCGCAATGTCCTCATTTGAATATCCAATGTTGTGGAGAATCTCATCTGTATGCTGCCCCAGCAGCGGAGGAGCACTTTTTATTTGCGCCGGTGTGCCCCTGAGTTTCCATGGTATTCCAACGACCTTGATTTTCTCCGCCACAGGATGATCGATCTCTTCAATCATCTTCACCTCTTTAACCTGTGGTTCATTGAACACGTCTTCGTATGTCTTGAACATAGCGAAGTATCCACCCAGACCTTCGACTATCTTCCTGACTTCCTCGGACGTCCAGTTTTCCATCGCGGGCTCGATAACAGGTTTAAATTCCTGGGCGTCCCTGCCTATGCCCACCATACGCATGCCTTTTTCCTTGAAATATGGATCTTCCAGCAGTTCTCCCAATCCGATCTGTTTGCAGAAAGACTCCCATGCCGGTTCCGTTTTTCCAGGAACCAGCGGCATGCCGAACAGGATGGCCCGGTCCTTGGTCCGATAGCCGGTCTCAGCATGGTCGAAAGGACCAGTGAAATGAAAACCCCCGGGGGTGTCTGGATTATAATGCGCGGTAATTATATATACGATCATGGCTAACATATTTGAAAACATTGAGCTTTCAATTTTTTGTCCCACGCCCGTTTTGATGCGGCTGAACAGGGCTGCCATAATACCGATAAAAGACCATATCCCCGTATCGATACCTGCCATGTCGGGACCCAACCGCACTGGCGGCTCGCCCATCTCACCCAGGAACCACTGGTATCCCGCCATACCCTGGATTTCCAGCTCGGAAGCAGGGAAATCTTTATAGGGCCCTTTAGATCCAAAGGGTGAAATGGAGCAATAGACCACCCGGGGATTAAATTTGGCTATATCGGAATAACCAAATCCCAGTTCATCCGCCCTGCCCGGTCCGTAATTCTCCAGTATGACATCAGCGTTGCCGGCGAGCTTGAGTACGATCTTTCTGCCCTCAGGATCTTCCTGGTTCAGTGCAATGCTATTTTTACCCCTGTTTAAGGCCAGGAAAAGCGCGCTCTCTCCCTTGATCTTCACTCCCCGATGACGTGTCAGGTCGCCGGTCAAAGGCTCAACTTTTATTACATCGGCTCCGCCATCACTCAGCTGCATTCCGCAATGAGGTCCTGCGATTTCATCAGCCAGTTCCAGCACTTTTATATCTTTAAGAGGTATCATATAGCTATCCTCCCGGAATAGTTATTTCGACTTCCGGTTTAATTTCTTTTTCGGTGATCCTGCTAACTCAGCCAGTATTTCGCGCCTGTTATTATCAGGCTTAACAGTCGGAGTTACTTTGATCGGGGCCGGAGGATTGCTGAATTTGAGAGGGAAGTCGGTATACAATGTCGGACCCCAGTCCGCCTTTAATTTAACCATCATTTTGTTCTCGCGGATATGCGGATCATTGTAGATATCGTCGATCGTATTGTAGGTTCCACAGGGGACGCCGCTGCGTCGAAACAGGATAATCCACCACCTGGCCGGCTCACTGGCGATCTTCTCTTCAAGGATCGCTATCAGCGCATCCCTATTGGCAACCCGGTCGGCATTGGTGGCAAACCTGGGATCGTTTTCGATCTCTGTCAAATTGAGCGCCTTGCATAGCTTGGGCCAGTATTCCTCCCTGTGAACACTGATATTGATATATTTGTTGTCGTAGGCCTTGAAGGCCTGTGAAGGTACGATATTGGGATTGGCTGATCCCATGGGAACAGGATTTTTTCCAGTGGCGAAATACTCGGCTATCCTTGTGGATTGCAGCGATAGCGCAGCTTCAAACTGCGACATCTCAATTTTCTGCCCCTCACCTGTTCTTTCACGCGCCATTAAAGCCAGCAAAACCGCCTGGCAGATATTAAGGCTGGTCGTGTAATCAACTGCCGCCACAAACCGAAACATCTCACCCAGGCTGCCTGGCGCGCCGGTGATACCTGCAAAGCCGGATGCCAATTGCATGAGCGGATCGTTACTGGGCGAGTGGGCAAGCGGCCCTGTGGTTCCATATCCTGAGCTGGCACAGTAGATGATGCGAGGATTAACTTTTTTCACGCTTTCGTAATCGAACCCCAGTTTTTCCATGGTTCCGGCGGGGTGGTTTTCCACAATCACATCTGCAGTTTCGGCTATCTTCAGTCCCAGCTGCCTGTCCTCATCCTTCTTCAAGTCGATTATTATGTTGCGTTCATTGAAATGACCACTGATATACGCGGTACCGACACCGCCCTGCATAGTGCCGACATAATACAGGCCATCCAGCTTTGGCGGCTCAAAACGTATCACATCCGCCCCCAAACATCCCATTAAACAGCAGGCTACCGGACCAACACCCCAACCCCCCACATCCAGGACCCTTATACCATTAAGCATTAGAACCTCCTTCTGACAGCATGCCGATCTACTCAACTATTTATTCATAATGAATAATGTCAGATCTCCTTGCTAATAAAACTCGGCCCCTATTAAAACCAGCCATGAATACAAGTGTTAAATAAGACAATAATCTTGAAATAGGGCATATAAATAACCGTTCATGTGAATGATTGAACATTCATATTTTTATACTATATCCCAAGTAAAATCTGTTT
>JAQTLG010000262.1 GCA_028715025.1 Dehalococcoidia bacterium
CGAGTACATAGAGATATCCGAGCTTGAGGCCGCCTGCAGCACGCTCGCTCCCGAGTTTATATATCTATCGCTCGGCGGGAACGCCGCCGGGCCGCGGGGCAACATCCCGGCCCATCAGACGGCAGCGCCATATGGGTGCTATTTATGCAAGGGCGACGATAGCTGGTGCGTGATCGCGGTCCATGACGAAGAAGAGTGGCTCTCGCTGTGCCGCGCCATCGGCGATCCTGCCTGGGCACGGCAGAGCAAATTCGCTAATCTGCGCGCACGCTGCGAGAACGCCGGGGAACTGGACCGGCTGATCGGCGAGTGGACCCGCACTCGTACCAACCGTGAAGTGATGCAGATATTACAGGCATCGGGTGTGCCCGCCGCTGCCGTCAACGATGCCTCCGGCCTGGCCGCTGATCCCCAGCTTTGCGAGCGCGGTTTTTTCATTGATCTGCAGCATCCCTACCTGGGTAAAATTCGCGCCGACGGTAATCCCATCAGGTTGAGCGCTACCCCTGCACGTTTCAAGTCCGCCGCGCCGCTGCTCGGAGCTGATAACCGGCGCATCTTCATGGACCTGCTGGAAATGGATGAGGAACGTTTCAACACACTGGTTTCACAGGGTGTTATCGGCTAGGCGCCCGACTATACACTATCTTCCCGTCCATCAGGGTCATCTCAACCCGAATGTTTTTCAGTTCCTCCGGATCTGCACTCAGCGGATCGCCGCTGAGCATAACCAGATCGGCAAGTTTCCCCTTCGCAAGAGTGCCCAGTTCTTTTTCCAGGAAGCAGGAATAGGCTGCGCCGGCTGTGTATAATCCAAGGGCCTCCAGTGCTGAAATAGCCTGAGACGGCACAACATACCTTCCGTTTTCGGCGCAGCGGGTTACAGCGGCATAGATGCCCCTGAGCGGATCAGCCCCGGCCACGGGCGCATCGGATCCCGCTGCAACCTTCAGGCCCGCCTTCAACATATCCTTTACGGCGTAGAGATGGCTCAGTTGTTCCTGCGGCACCGTAGCCAGGTAGCGCTCGCCGCTGTAATAAATGAAGACCGGATTGGTGGCCACGGCTGCACCCAGCTTTAATAGCCTGCAAGCTGCTGCGGGTGTACATATCGAGCAGTGCTCCAGGCGGTGACGGCTGTCTTTGCGAATGTATCTTTTCGCAGCCTGTTCCAGTGCTGTTATGGCCGCGTCCACAGTCGTCTCTTCAACAGCGTGTATAGCAGCCTGCCTGCCGCTCTTTTGTATCTCGAATACCAGCCGGTTGAGCTCTTGCTGTGAAGGATTTAGGCTGCCCCTGACCTCATCCAGCATGATCTTGATTGCGCCGGTGAACAGCCCGACATCGTATTCGTTCTGCGGTAGCCCGGCAGGCAGACGGCCTGCCTCATCCATTCCGTGCATCAGAATGGTACGTAGCGGGAAGACACCCCGCCTTTTCCATGCGAAGTAACAGTTCCAGCGATCAGGTCCGTTGCCCGGGGATGCATCCTGCACCGTGGTAATACCCAGGCCCAGCAAGGTTTCGCCTGCGCGGGCAACCGCTACTTCCAGCTCGGCTGCGCCGACCGGGGGAATCACCGCGGCCAGGTAGGAGCCCATGCCGAAGAGCAGACCGTTCGGATCACCGGTCTCCAGATCGCGTTCGATCATGCCGCCCGGCGGCTCCTCGCTCTGTCCCGTTATACCCGCCATTCTCAAGCCTGTACTGTTGAGCGCGTGGGCGTGCCCGCTGCGGTGTGATAACCTAACCGGATGATCGACCGTGGCGCGATCGAGGTCATATAGTGTGGGATGCCTTTTCTCGGACAGGTAGAATTCATTGTAGCCGGTGCATCTGATCCATTTACCGGCTGGCAGGGTTGCGGCGACGGATTTGATCTTATTAACGATATCTTCCACGGATTTGACCGAGGTGGGGCTGAGGTCGATATTGAGCAGGCTCTCGGCGTAGGCCGTGACGTGGCAGTGTGCATCGTGGAAGGCAGGTATGACGGTCTTATCCCGGCAATCGATAACCCGGGCGTCGGCCCCTGCCAGGGATGGGTCGACATCTTTGCCGCTTACCCCGGATATGCGCTTGCCCTGAATGTAGACGGTCCTGGCCAGCGGACGGTGCGGATCCAGCGTAACGACGTTGGCATTGCGCAGCACCAGGCCGGTATCAGATTTGCCCATTGCGTATCCTCTGGAAATAGGTGTTCAAACCCGCATAGAATGCGAGGGCGTTATCGTTCAGGTCGGGCGGTGGCATCAGGTCGGCCTCCGATGGGTGGTACAGCTCCTCGTCCCCCAAAGGCAACACGGGCAGGGCGGTGTCCGATATCCCATCCCAGCTTACGGTGAAGGGCAGTCCGATCGCGCCCAGCGGCGGGTCTACCGTTGCGTCCACCAGTACGTATCTCCCATTTATTTCGACCCTGCAGGCCAGGTGGTTGACCGGGTCCATCTGTTGTGCCAGCTTCCAGAGGTCGGGCGGGTAAAGCTCCTCGAACTCCGCCCAGCGGTAGGGGAAAACGGCATAAAGCACGTTCAGTCCCATTTTGCTGTACATATCACACATCAGCAGGTGTTTGGGAGTGCAGGAGCCCATGTTGGTATCCAGTATGCGCCAGTAGTCGAGGGGGCTGTTCAGTTCAGGCAGCACGCCGTAGGGGATATCCCGTATCCTGTGGAAGACCTCGATTATCGCTGCCTCACCGCTCTTGCCTGCCGACCACGCCCGTAGTGTGCGGCCGACGATGTCACTCCCGTTCATAACCATAAAGGGTAAATCAAGTCGTCCGGTTCGTCAAAAGATAGCACTCTCCGATGAATAGGGCGGCTTACCTTTACATTTTGACACAACCTATAGTTCAACATAGAATGAATCAGTAGGCTGATCAGTGATATATAGCTGTATTTGCCGGTCAAAACCAGAGAACTGACGATTTTCCGATTCGGCTGCTTTCAGAGAGCGAAATTTAATTGCTGATGCCCGGAGGTATCCGGTTATGGAAAATGAAGGCATATGAAAACTGTAGAAAGACACATATATAAAAGGTTATTACCTGTATTATCACTTATCGTGCTGCCGGCCGTCCTTCTTCTGAACTGCCAGTGCCAGCCAAAACCCGAGCAGCCGCCGGATGAAGTGATCCTGCAGTTGAAAGGGAGGCACCAGGCGGAGTTCGCCGGTTTTTATCTGGCACAGGAGAAAGGGTACTACGCAAAGGAAAACATCAAAGTCACCTTTCTCGAAGGAGAGAAGGATCTCGCCATCGTGCAGCGCATCGTCTACGATAAGGCGGATTTCGGTGTGATTGCGCCTGAATCCGTCCTGATGGCGCGCAGTCAGGATCAACCGGTAACCGCCATTGCTGCTATATACAGGCAATCACCAATAGTCTAT
>JAQTLG010000263.1 GCA_028715025.1 Dehalococcoidia bacterium
TGTTCCCAGCCATTACGGCTTCCATATCATTGATGGTGAGGCCGGCATCCTCCAGTGCCCTGGTGGCGGCGTCGTAAATCAGCTCGCCGTCATTGACATAGGGTCTGCGGCCGCTGTGCGTGGTCTGGCCGATTCCAACAATAGCAACCCTGTTTGCCATTTTATTTACCTCCCTTTTCGAGAACGAGTACGCAGTGCATCTGGCCTGCCAGGCCGTCGCAGCCGTGGGCGACAGCGCGCTTGGCGCCCTGCACCTGGTGCTCCCCCGCCTTCCCCTGCAGCTGCCAGACAGCCTCAGCCACCCTGGCCATGCCGGCTACCGTTATCGGCACGCCGGAGAGCAGTCCGCCCGATGGATTGACCGGTATTTCTCCCTTCATCTGTGTCTTGCCGCTGTCGATCAGCTTGCCGCCTTCTCCCCGACCGCACAGGCCCAGGCCCTCTGTCCACAGCAGCTCCTGGGGCGCATAGTACTCAGAAAGCTCAACCAGGTCTATATCCTTGACCGGGTTGTTGATGCCCGCCATCTTGTAAGCCCTTTTAGCGGATTTTATCAGCGCATCGCATTCCACCAGGTCTCGGTCGCCCAGGTTGTGATGCTCGTAAAAATTGCCGATTCCGGTTATCCACACGGGGTTGGGCGTCAATTTCTTGGCAACTTCTTCGCTGGCCAGGATCATGGCGCAGGCGCCGTCGGAGACGGGCTTCTTCTGTAATGCCGTGATGGGGTCGGCCAGCATCTTCGATTTGAGCACCTGGTCGACCGTCAGGTCCATGGCCTCCTGCGCCAGTTTATTCTTGCGCGCGTTGCCCTTATTTTTCACTACGACCTTGGCGAATTGTTCGGGCGTGACATTGTATCTGTCCATATAGCGCCTGGCCTGCATGGCCGCGCCCATGGTGTAATCGAGGCCCAACCAGCGATGATAGACGTGATCGATCGACCAGTTCTCTATCATGGTGCCGTCGGTGATCGATTCCTCGCAGTGGCTTACCACGAGGATCAGCTTGTTGTCGCCCGAAAGTATATGCATGGCGCCGTAAAGGACCGCATAGGCGCCGTCGCCCGCCACCTTGGACTCGTCTTTCAGGTGTGAGCAGACGGCGTCGGGTATGGGCATGGATGATATCGTCCTCCCGTCCCAGAAGTCCTGGGAACAGCTGACGACGGCTTCGACGTCGTCTTTGAGGTTGATGCCCGCAGCCTCAACGACCTTGTCCGTGACCTCTACCACAAGGTCCATCAGGTGTTCGTGGGGTTTGGCGGCTTCGAACTTTGTCGTGGAGGCCGCCACTATTCCAACTCTGCCAGCCATTATTGTACGCCTCCTTTAATATTTAGATTCCATAGAATTCAGTGCGGTAATTTTTAATCTGTTATCGTACTTGGGATAGTCATGCGGATGTAACCCGCCTTCAATGCCCGTGGAGGTTGAACCTGGCCTCTGCATCACTAACCCTCTTCTTGCTGCACTTAAGTAGTAACTGTTGATAGACTATTTTTTTGGCTTTTTGGACACGGCCACCTTGATCAGGCATATTGCCACATCCTCGTTGCGCTGGTTCTTGACATGCCACTGGCTGGATACTACACCGAATTCTCCCTTGTCCTTAAGTTCGGCGACCTCTGTTTCCAGGTGTATGGTATCGCCCAGCTTGGTGGGGCCTGTGAACCGGACTTTGTCCATGCCGTAGAAAGCAATGAGAGCTGTTTCATATGGCGTGACAAACCCGGATGCCACGGATAGAACCAGGAAGCCGTGTGCGATGCGCCCGCCGAATATGGTCTTTTTGGCAACTTCCTCGTTGACATGGAGGGGGTACCAATCGCCGCTCAGGGCGGCGAACATGGTTACATCGGCCTCCGTGATGGTGCGTCCCCTGGATACCTCTTTCTCTCCGAGCTTGAAATCCTCGAAATATTTCATGATGCTCCTACCCCCTGGAGATTTCCGCCTATTTTATAACAATTATGAAACCATGTAAACAAGATATCACTCACAATTCCATAAATATTTTTGAACGTAATCCGTATTTGACTAAAAATATTGATTAACCGATTAGTTAATATTGATTAAGGGTATACCTTTTGATAAAATGGCGGGCAGCCCGGTGAGTTGATGTCCCGGCCGATGCGTGGGCATGGTGAAGCCGGATAAGTGAAGCTTAGGAGGACAATGCCATGGACTTCAAGTTCAGTGCTGAAGAGGAAGCATTCCGCGGTGAAGTAAAGGCCTGGTTGAAAACCGCAATACCACAGCGCTGGAGGGAGCTGCCCACTGGTTTCTGGCAGGAAACGGAGGAGTCCTGGAAAATATCGCGCGAGTTTCAGAAGAAACTCGGGGACAAAGGGTGGCTGGCGCCGGCCTACCCCGCTGAGATGGGCGGCGCGGGGCTGGGTCACATCAAGCGCCTTATACTGGCCGAGGAACTCACCTACAGTGATGCGCCGGTCAGCATCGAGACCGAGATCACGGTCAACTGGGTGGGCATGGCGTTGCAGCATTTCGGCAGCGAAGAGCAGAAAAAAGACTATATTCCCCGCATCGCCAAAGGCGACATAATATTCTGTCTGGGCTACAGCGAGCCCAACGCCGGCTCCGACCTGGCATCGCTGCAAACGCGCGCAACCGAGCAGGGGGACAATTATATAATCAACGGCCAGAAGATATGGTGCAGCTATGCGCACTATGCTGACTACTGCTGGCTGGGGGCGGTCACCGACCCGGAGGCGCCCAAGCACCGCAATATGAGCATGTTCGTGATCGATATGAAGAGCCCGGGCATCACTATCCGCCCTCTGATCAATGTCATCGGCTGCCATTCGTTCAACGAGGTCTTTTTTGACGATGTTCGCATTCCCAAAGACAGCCTTGTAGGGCAGAAGAACAATGGCTGGTTCCAGCTCGCCATGGCGCTGGACTTCGAGCGATCGGGCGTCCAGACCGCGGCATGGAACAAGCTGATCCTGGACCACATGATCAGGTATGCAAAGACCAACAAGAGAAACGGCAAGCTGATATCGGAGGATCCCATCATGCGTAGCCTGATAGCGGAGATGGCCATTGAGATCGAGGTGGCGCGCATGCTCTGCTACCGCATAGCATGGATTTACAGCAAAGGCGGGCATTCCAACTACGAGTCGTCCCAGGCCATGATCTTCGGCAGCGAGCTGCTGCGCAGGATATCGGACGCCGGTATGCGCGTATTGGGTCAGTACGGGCAGCTCGCTTTCGGCTCCCCGAGAGCGATCGGGAATGCGGAGATGTTCAGGAGCTACCTCGCATCGCTGTCCATCGGCGTGGGTGGAGTCACCAACGAGATACAGCGCAATCTCATAGCTATGCGGGGGCTGGGCCTGCCGCGAAAATAGCGTTCTCG
>JAQTLG010000264.1 GCA_028715025.1 Dehalococcoidia bacterium
ATCCGAGACAGATGCTCTGACCAGGATCAAAGACAAGAATCCGGATGTGATCTTTATATCCAGCACTCCGGCGCCCACTGCAGTCATTCTGAAGAATGCCCACGACCTCCAGATGATTCCGGAGACGACCGTTGGATGCGCGCACGCCAGCTTCACCAAGGCATTGATCGACCTTGCGGGCAAAGATGCGACACAGGATATTTACGGCGTGTATCCCACGGTAAACTGGGGAGACGACGTACCCGGCATGGCCAAGATGATGGAATACTGCGATAAAAGGCACCCGGAGTATGCCGGCAACAACGACTACCTCATCGGCTGGGCTTCAAGCCTGATCAACGCCGAGATACTTCGCCAGGCCATTAAATCATCGGACGGCGATGCTCTGGCCAAGGGCGACGCCGCGGCATGGGAACTGGCGGAGAAGAACGGTTTTATGAACGTCAAGAACTATGACGTGGAAGGTCTGCACGGCCCGGTTGATTTCTCCAATCCGGTGGACAAACGCGGCTCCAAATCCGTAAAGATATTCCAGATTCATGACGGCCAGATGGTTTCTCAGACAGGGTGGGTGGACGCTCCCAACATCCTTTATGAAAACTTCGACTGGTTCGGAAAATAGAATAGATCGGCATCAGCAATGTTGAAATTGAATAACATTGAGGTTTCATACCTCAATGTAGTTAAGGTGCTGCACGGCATCTCCATCTCGGTGGATGACGGCCTGGTGGTTGCCCTGCTCGGCGCCAATGGCGCTGGCAAGACAACGACGCTCAAAGCCATATCGGGGCTACTGAGGGTCGAAGAGGGCGAGATCACCGACGGCACGATCGAATGGGACGGCATCAGGATCGACCGCAAGAACGCTGTCGATATAGGCAAGCTTGGCATCGTGCAGGCACTGGAGGGCCGGCGCGTCTTCGAACATCTCAGCGCTGAGGAGAACCTGCTGGTGGGCGCCTTTTCACGCTCCAGTGTGCAGAAAGTTAAGGCCGATCTGAAAATGGTCTACGGCTACTTTCCGCGCCTGGAGGAACTGAAAAAGAACACCGCAGGGTATCTTTCGGGAGGCGAACAGCAGATGCTGGTGATAGGGCGCGCCATGATGGCCGCCCCGCGGCTGATGATGCTGGACGAGCCCTCCCTTGGGCTGGCCCCGATGATTGTCGAGCAGATATACGACATTATCCGCAAATTCAACAAAGAGCGCAGCACCTCAATATTGCTGGTCGAACAGAATGTGAGGGTGGCCCTCAACACTGCACACTACGGCTATGTCATGGAAAACGGGCGCGTTGTGCTGGACGGCTCGGCTGATTACCTGAAGGGACGGGAAGATGTGAAGGAGTTTTATATCGGCATCTCTGCTTCAGGTGAAAAGAAGAGCTACAAGGAAATCAAGCATTATAAACGCCGCAAGAGATGGCTTTAGCCGTAACGAATCAACACACTTTTAAATACTATCCCTCGCCGAGGTAGGCTGCGATGACCTTCTGGTCCCGGGCTATCTCGGCGGGGGTACCGTCAGCAATCTTGCGTCCGAAATCCAGCACAACGATACGGTCCGCGATATCCATTACCACTCCCATATCGTGCTCGATCAGGACTATCGAGTCTACTCCGTCGCGCAGCACCGGTGTGGCAGGATAAGTATCGCCCTGTCCCTCGAAGATATCGTAGATAAAGCGCGCGATGTCCTCTTTCTCCTCGAGGTTCATGCCCGCCATCGGTTCATCCAGCAGGATCAAGCGCGGCTCCAGCGCCAGCGCCCTGCCCAGCTCCACCCTCTTCCTCAAACCGTAAGGCAGAGAACCCACAATCGACTTCCTTATATGCTCGATCTCCAGAAAATCAATGATGTCCTCTACGGTCTTCCTGTGTTCGATCTCCTCGTGATGTGCCGGCCCGAAATAAAGGAAGGTACTGAATATGTTCTGCTTCATGAGCACATGTCGGGCGGCCATAATGTTATCCAGCGTGCTCAGCCCGGAGTAAAGCTCGATATTTTGGAACGTGCGGGCGATGCCCATTTTGGCGATATGATCAGATTTGATGCCGTTTATTTTTTTACCTTTGTACCTTATCTCGCCTTTCTGCGGTTTATAGAAACCGTTGATGCAATTGAGCAGGCAGGTCTTGCCTGCACCGTTGGGACCGATTATGGCCAGTATCTCGTTTTTCCTGATATCCAGACTGACATCCGTCAGGGCCCTGACGCCTCCGAACCAGAGAGAGAGGTCCTTTATACTGAGTATCGTCTCCCCTTGGGTCATATTTCGGTCAGACGAATCTGCAAGTGATAGTGACATCGAGATTGTATGTTACCACTAAAGCGGCACTGATTAAAAGTATTAGAATTTTATGACCTTAACTCTGATTTAACAGAATATAACTTTGGAATCAAGCCGCTTTTGAAGATCAACCGGTAATAGGATCAAATTGCTTTATATCCTTTCGTTTCGAAAGCCTTTTTCATTACAGTGTTCTTTTGTAAATAAGTTTTTATTTTATCAGTCGATACGCGATTAAAAGGACAGGAAAAATTAACGCAGCGGGAACAAAAATGAAACTGGAGCACATAGAAAAACTGTATCCCGGCTAATAGAGTACCTATCGTAGTACCTATAATTCCAAGAAGCGCAAATAAATAAATTGGCGATGACAAGGTAGCTACTAACCATATACCATATGATGTCATTACAACCGGGAAAATCGCAAAAAAGCTAAAAAATAATACCAGTATGAATTTTTCAATCCTGTTCATCGGTTCCGGTCGATAACGCCAGAATTTAAATGTGTTTGGATATGCCCAACAATTCAATAACCTGCCATCGTTCGTCCAGTACGGGCAGTGCGAACAAAGAATGCGCGTTTCCAATCCCAGGCCAAAGAATATCAAGGCGCTTAGTACATAGATGATCAAAGCCCACCAAAAGCCTGCCAGCAAACCCATTAAAACAAGACTAAACAGCGCCATGATCGCTAAGGGTATTTGATTAAGTGTAAAAAACCAGAAATCACGTTTGCTATACCTGCAACCTAAAGCATTGGTAAGGCCACATTCTCCGCACGCGGCTTCATCCTTGAAAGCGCATGCAATCACATTATCATTCACAGCCACAGTCCTCCAAAAATGATATGACTTGCCCGCGTCCTATATCGGAATTCAATAAATAGTTCTTTACTAGTAGATTGACTGCTGTTGCCGCCTTCTGACCCGCTGATACTGAGCCGTATATACACTACCCCTGGAGTTTAAAAAGCTATAATAAGCATACCCCAGAAATACAATGTTATCCAATGACTCAAACTGAAAGAAATCTGTATTGACAAAATGAGAAATGTGCCGTAGAATGTGAGTGAATGATTACTTAC
>JAQTLG010000265.1 GCA_028715025.1 Dehalococcoidia bacterium
GCAGGATGGAGTCCTTCATTTTGCCCAGGATATCGGTCCCTCCTGCGATGACAGCGGCCCTCTCGCCGTAGCGGCCCATGAGGGCCACGGCCTCGTCTACACTGTATGCATTGAAATGCTTAAATTCCTTCACTTCTTACCACCTGCCTTCATTTTTTCAGCAGCTTCTCTGACTGCTATGGGATGCTGTGGATACGTGCCGCAGCGGCAAAGATTGCCAGAGAGGGAGGCCATAACCTCCTCCTCGGTCGGGTCCTGGTTGTGGTCGAGCAGGGCCTTGGAGGCGACGACGAAGCCGGGGGTGCAGTAGCCGCACTGCATGGCGTGGTTGTTCACGTAGGCCTCGATCAGGGGATGGCCGTCGGCGGCGATGCCCTCGACGGTCTCGACGGTCTTGCCGTCGCACTCGATAGCCAGCATCATGCAGGAGAGGACGGGTTTGCCGTCTACGATCATGGTGCATGAGCCGCAGGCGCCGCGGTCGCAGAACTGTTTGGATCCCGTCAGGCCCAGCTTGTCGTGGATGAGGTAGTAGAGGGTCCAGTTCGGCTCCACCAGGAAGGTGTGCTCTGCCTTATTGATAATCAGTTTAATGCGGCCTTCGGCTGCGGGCAGGCCGCGCCCTTTGTGCGATTTGAAGACATGGCTTTTCAACCCGTCCTGCGTATCGTGGGATTCCCCGCAGTAGGGGCAAACGAAAGTTTTAGTCTCTTTACTCAAGTTCTCGTCCTCCTCTTTCGAAGCTTTGATTTTTAGCTATATTTTTCCCAGGGCTTTCAGCACCTTGTCCGGTGTGATGGGGAAATCTTCTATCCAAACGCCGGTAGCGTTATATACGGCAGGCGCCAGCAGACCCGGCAAAACAGTAGCAATATCTTCACCGATACCGACCAGGCCATAGGGTCCATAGCCCATGCCGGTCTCCACCAGTATTGTCGAGATAGGTCCAATATCCTTAATGGTGGCTATCTTGTAATCCAGCAGATTTCCGTTCAGCATAACACCGGTTACCGGATCATGTATCATTTCCTCGAGTTTGCCGCGGCTTACGCCCATGATGCTGCCGCCGTACTGCTGACCCCAGCAGCTCATCGGATTGATCGCCTTGCCTACGTCGTTGACATTGACCACCCTGGTGACAAAGACCTCTCCGGTCTCAGTATCGACCTCAACCTCCATGAAATGGGCCTGGCGGCATATCCGTGGCCTGGGGCTATTAGGATTGACCCCGCCGTGCTGTACATGATAAGCATCGGCAAACAGCGGTTTTACCCAGGAGTTCCTTACGCCGAAGGCCTCGGCCTCGGAGAACGATCCGGCAAGGCTGCCGCGTTTCGGGACATCAGATACTGGCATCTGTATGGAAGGGTCGGCTTTATTGAAAATAAGGCTATTTTGAATATCCAGGTCTTCTGGTCTGGTATCGGGAAACATCGGCTGAAAGCTGCCTCGCTGGGTTACAGATGTAGGGCTGGTGACCGTTTCCAGTATCCTCTGCTTAAGAATCCTGGCCGCATGGCGCACCGCCCAGCCGTTAATGGACATATTGGTTGAGGAACCGGGGGTCATCCTGTAAAATCCCGGATCGACCTGTTGGTTATAATGCACATCCTCGAGACGGAAGCCAAGCTCGTCCGCTACAATCTGGCAGTAGGTTTCCTCTGCATTGACACCCTGGTCGCAACCCATGGATAGTATCGTGGCAGTCCCGTCTTTTCGTTCGATGCGTATGGCAACTTCGCCGCTGCCAAGCGAGTCACCCCATTCCTGTGTCCAGGTGAAGCCGACGCCGTGCATCCTTCCGTTGGGGAGCTTTCGTGCGCCGGGCTTATGCCATGACTCGTCCCATTTGAACTCGGCCTTACCTTTATCGATACATTCCTTCAGGCTGTCGCGCACTTCGAATCCACGCCGTTTCTTTTCCTCATTAACCCAATCCATATCATGGCCCTCGCAGCCGTCGTTTTTGAGTGCAACCTCGATCGGGTCCATTCCCAGTTCGGCTGCTACGCGGTCCATGATCATGGTAAAGGACAAACACGGCGGCAGAAGCTCGCAGCGTGTGGGAACGGTCTCACACTTGTTGATCCACACAGCTTTAACTTGAGAATTCATATTTAGAACACGGGTATTTTCATGGATATGCAGAGCGGGGAAGAAAATCGGCATGTATGCGTTAAGATTATAGAGTACGCCGTCGACGGCGGTGATTGTGCCGTCGTTTTTAAAGCCCACCTTAATTAAATAGGTTCCTGCGTCCATTGAGCCGACGTTAAAATCCTCCCTGCGGGTCAGGATATATTTCACCGGCCTTCTTGTTCTCTTTGCCACCAGGCCGGCACAATAGTGCGGCCCCATCAGTGATTCGACACAGGTCCAGCCTCCGAAACTTCCCCCCTGGTAAGGCATATGGAGTTGAATTTTATCCATAGGTACGCCGCCATACCAGCCGGAGATTTGATATTTGGGGAGATGCGCCCTTTGCTGCTTGAGCCATACCTCGGGGCAATCGCCGTTCCACTTGAAGACTCCGCACTGGCGCTCCGGGCCCATCCCGGTATGAAGGCGGCGTACAATCCTGAATTCCACAATTTTATCTGCTTCGGCAAATCCCTTCTTCACGTCACCCTTTATCAGTGTATCAATGACGCCCTTGTTCCAGTGGTTCGCGTCTGCATAGCGTTCCGGGAAGGACAGCGGCGCATCCGGTTCGGCGGCTTTCTCTACATCGAGATTGAAAGGCCGTTCCTCCCAGTCGATTTCAATAAGGGAAAGCGCCTCCTCTGCGATGGCCTCTGTATCGGCGGCTACGGCGGCGCCGACCAACTCTCCCTCAAAGTGGGCAACCCCGGGAAGCGGCTTGTCGGTACCGAAGAATCCCGCCATCTGGCCGATGTTTGCCGCCTCCGGCATCTCAGGATCATCATAGCGCAAAACATACCTTACACCCGGCAGCTTCTCCGCCTTGCTGGTGTCCATCTTTAGTATTTTGGCATGCGGGTGAGGCGATGTCAGAAAGCGCATGTAGAGCATGCCGGGAAGCTGTATGTCCATGGTATAGACAGCCTCACCTGAAGCCTTGGGCGGGCCGTCCAGCTTACGGGGTAGTTTCTTGCCTATATTTTTATATTCCTTCAGCGGATACTTGTCAGCCCCCAGGTTGTCGAACATCTCCTGCATTCGTTCTTTTTCGATTTCCGACTGTTTGGTCATATCACGGCCTCCTCAGATTTATATAATTCGCTGCCCAGGTAGCTTCGCAGGAACAGGGACTGGTCGATCAGGTCGGTATACTCATCACGGAAATATTTCAACGAGTCCAGTACGGGCACGGCCGCCGCCTGCCCCAGCCCGCACAACGATGCCATG
>JAQTLG010000266.1 GCA_028715025.1 Dehalococcoidia bacterium
GTGTTCGCTTCCATCAAATACTGATACCTTAATATCAACCAGCGGATATCCGCTGACGCCGCCGGAATCCAGTGCTTCCTTAACACCTGCTTCAATGGCAGGTATGTACTGCCGTGATATATCGCCGCCGCGTATTACGTTGGCAAATTTAAATCCGCTGTTACGCTCACCCGGCTCTATCCTCAGCCAGCAGTGTCCATACTGGCCGTGCCCGCCTGTTTGACGGATGAAACGGCCCTCCGCCTCAACCGGTACGGTGATCGTCTCTTTGTAGGCCACCTGCGGTTTGCCTACCCTCACCTGCACACCGAACTCCCTCATCATACGATCTATCAGCACCTCGAGGTGCAGCTCCCCCATACCCGAAATAAGTGTCTGGCCGGTTTCTTCGTTGGTTTTAACTTTGAAAGTGGGATCCTCTTCCGAAAGCCTGGCCATGGAATCGCTGAGTTTGTCTTGATCAGCTTTGCTCTTAGGTTCAACCGCCATGTGAATGACCGGCTCCGGGAACTTGATATCTTCCAGCAATACGGAGTGCCCTGCATCGCACAGTGTGTCGCCCGTGTAAGTATTCTTCAATCCAAGGGTGGCTGCTATACAGCCTGTGTCCACTTCGTCTATTTCTTCGCGTTTGTTGGCGTGCATGAGCAGCAGCCTGCCCAGGCGCTCTCTGCTTTGCCTGCTGGCGTTATATATCTGCGCCCCAACCTTGATGCTGCCCGAATAAACCCTGAAGTACACGAGCCTGCCTACAAACGGATCGGACACCACTTTAAATGCGAGCGCTGTAAACGGCTCGTCGTCGCTGGCCGAACGCGTTACTTCCTGCCCTGTCGTGGTATCAACGACCTTGAGCGCCGGCTTTTCCAGCGGCGACGGCAGGTAATCAATAACGGCATCCAGCACCAATTGTATACCTTTATTACGCAGGGCGGTGCCGCAAACTATCGGCACAATCCTGTTGACTATGGTCAGCCGCCTGATCGCGGCTTTAATATCGTCCTCTCCGATCTCCTGGTTATCAACATATTTGAGCATGAGCTGGTCGTCGTTTTCCGCCAGCTTCTCTATCATATCGTGCCTGGCCTTGGCAACCTCTTCCTTCATATCCGCGGGGATTTCAGCTTCAGTCGGGTCCTCCGAGACCTCGTCCGGAAAAACCCAGGCTTTTTTAGCCACCAGATCGATCACGCCGGTAAAAAGGTTCTCCTTGCCCACAGGGACCTGTATGGCCACTGTCTTAGCCTTCAGCCTTTCCTCTATCATCTCGATCGTCCGCTGGAAATCGGCGCCCACCCTGTCCATCTTATTAATGAAGCATATCCTGGGCACGCCGTACCTGTCGGCCTGGCGCCAGACCGTCTCCGACTGTGCTTCCACTCCAGCTACAGCATCCAGCACTACTACGCCTCCGTCGAGGACGCGCAGGCTGCGTTCAACTTCAGCCGTGAAATCCACATGTCCCGGAGTATCGATAATATTGATGCGGTGCTCTTTCCAGTGGCAGGTGGTAGCGGCTGAAGTGATGGTTATACCTCGCTCTCTCTCCTGCACCATCCAGTCCATGACTGCGGTGCCGTCGTGCACCTCACCGACCTTGTAAGTTCTGCCGGTATAGAAAAGGATGCGTTCGGTAGTTGTGGTTTTACCGGCATCGATATGGGCGATGATGCCGATGTTCCGAACCATGTCCAGTGGAAACGATCTCGTCACTTTATTGTTACCCTGACCCTTTCTGGGCCGGGATTCCTTAATGCCTGCTATTACCATCGATAATGCGCAAATGCCTTATTTGCCTCTGCCATCTTGTGAGTATCCTGCTTCTTCTTGATAGAGTTGCCCTGTCCCTGGGCTGCATCCATCAACTCTGCGGCCAGCTTTTCAGCCATCGACCTTCCGCCGCGGTCCCTGGCATAGGTAATGATCCATTTGGTGGCCAGGAACTCGCCGCGCTCCGGGCTTACCTCAATGGGTACCTGATAAGTAGCACCTCCCACGCGCCTCGATTTGACCTGAAGCGCGGGGGTGGCGTTTTTCATAGCCTGTTCAAAAATACTGAGGGGTTCGGTCTTCATCTGCTTGTTGATGCGATCAAATGCATCGTAGACAATGCCCTGGGCAGTGGATTTCTTTCCCTTATACATTATTTTATTAATAAACCTGGCAACCACCGGGCTCCCGTACTTGGGATCCGGGCTCACTTCCTTGTTTACAAATTTGGCTCGCCTTGACATAATATCTCCCGTTATATTTAGCTGACGGCTGCAGGCGCCTTGGGAGCCTTAGCCCCGTATTTGCTTCTCCCCTGCCTGCGTTTTTCGACTCCCGCAGCATCGAGTGTGCCACGGATGATATGATAGCGGACGCCAGGCAGGTCTTTAACCCTGCCGCCGCGTATAAGAACTACCGAGTGCTCCTGGAGGTTATGTCCCTCTCCCGGTATATATGCCGTAACTTCGATGTGATTTGTCAACCGCACACGGGCGATTTTGCGTAACGCTGAGTTAGGCTTTTTCGGTGTCATTGTCTTAACCTGCACGCATACACCACGTTTCTGCGGAGAACATACACCCTTCCTTGATTTGTTCTTCAAGGTGTTGTAGATCACCTGCAACGCGGGAGACTTGGTCTTCTTGACCGTCTTATGGCGGCCCTTTCTGACCAGCTGGTTCACTGTCGGCATACTAATCTCTTCCTTATATGTATATTCACTGTTTTCGACAAATTAAAAAGCCACCCAGTTGTCCCCGGACTACTTCCCGATCTGGCCCACATCCCGGGTCAACCAGCCGGCTTGATTGTTATCCAGGTCACGCAAAATCCGCGCGAAACTAATGAATATTAGCGCAACTTTGCAACAAATGGAAATATTAACATACGAATTCAATCCCTGTCAACAATAGCTGAGCTACATGATTTAAAGCGCCCGTCCTTGCCCGGACTTCTCATCAGTTAAAAATCCTCGCCGGAGCAGCTGTCAGCCGGGAATTTTGCTGTACAATATACATGGCCCGTTTTTAAACAATCCCTTAAATTACAGGAGACGACATATGACGAGACAGGCAGATCCTTTTGAAGTATACGCTGAGCTGAAGTCCCGCGTAGAAAAGAACAAGTTCCCCGTGGATCCCATTTATATTGAGCTGGCTAACACGATCTTTCCCGGCGATACAGAGATCATGCCCAGGATCCTGGCCTGCCTGGCCAATGCCGAACAGATCAAGATTGTTGCAGCGCTACCCGATCCCGATTTGCCGCCCTCATCCGGACGTTCGC
Source organism: Dehalococcoidia bacterium (assembly GCA_028715025.1). Taxonomy (GTDB): domain Bacteria; phylum Chloroflexota; class Dehalococcoidia; order GIF9; family UBA5629; genus CAIMUM01. The sequence continues at coordinate 3,277 of JAQTLG010000266.1, forward strand.
TTGAAGTATCAGATTCCTTTGCCGGCAAGCTGGGCATGGATAGAGCCCTGGTCAGGCAACATATCCGCGAGCTGTTTGAGAAAGGCCTG
>JAQTLG010000267.1 GCA_028715025.1 Dehalococcoidia bacterium
TTTCAGTTCAAGCTACATACGGACGCCCTCGTGGGCTGGGGTGAGGTCGCGTCCAAGCCCGTTGTGATGGCCATGAACGTCAATACCGCACCCGGCGATGACGGCCTTCCCGAGAAATCATTTCAGTGGTTGCTCGATGCGGATTTCGCCGCATTCCCCACCGTCGCCCGGGCTGCCACTGCCCTGGTGCGCGCTTACGGCTATTACCGGCGCAGGTCCCTCAGGCGCAACGCCGTTTAGTCAGCACCGCCAACCTTCACCCAAACCTCCCCGGCCGTTCATTATAAATTCACAATCCGCCTATACAATGTCCTTATAAACTAAAGCGCAAAGGAGGCGCCCCATATGAATAGCTGGACAAAAATTGGCATTCCCGTAATAATAGCAATTTTGCTGGTGGTAGCTTCGGTGGGCATCACGCTCGCTGTTTCCGGTAGCAACGCTGCGTCGGCGGCACCGGCATCCTACCAGACAGGGTCAATCTCCGGCACACAGTATGCGCGTGGCCCGCAGTGTTCCGGTTGCCCCGGTTTCGGCCAGGGATCTGGAGCGGCCGACCCGGATGACGTTTATATACCGGGTGGGGCCACGTGTCCCAACTGCCCGGGATCTGGGCAGGGCACTCCCGGCAGCGGCACAACCACCTACAGGGGCGGATGCTGCTTCCGGTAAAAAAATATGATGATATCCTCTGACGCATAACCATCCTCCTGCAAAGGGACGAAGAATCGACCTCTTCGTCCCTTTATTTTAGGTGTGTTAAAATCAGTTTAAGGGATTATTTGAAGAATGGCGCGCAGAAAAATACTGGTTGTCGATGACGAATCCAAGGTATGCGATCTGGTTAAGGCCTATCTTGAGAAGGACGGCTATGAGGTCACACTCTCGGGCAATGGCAAAGACGCAGTTGAGAAAGCCCGTGTGCTCAAGCCCGATCTGATCGTGCTCGATCTCAACCTGCCTGGCATGGACGGCATCGAGGTCTTTCGCACGGTCAGGACATTCTCAGACATACCGGTTATCATGCTTACGGCACGGGATGACGAGGTGGATAAGATCGTGGGATTGCAGATCGGGGCCGATGATTACGTCACCAAGCCTTTCAGTCCACGAGAGCTTTCCGCCAGAGTAGCGGCGGTGCTGCGCAGGTATACCGAGGGTACCAGACCCGCCGGAAGGCTGGTCAGCGGGGATTTGCTGGTGGATTTCGAAAGGCACGAGGTCAAATATAAAAACGAGGTGGTCGGCCTTACCGCAGCCGAGTTCAAATTACTTGCGGTGATGGCCAGGAATCCCGGACGGGTCTTCACCCGTCTCCAGCTTATGGATTCGGCCTTCGGCGAAACCTATGAGGGTTACGACCGGACCATCGATGCGCATATCAAGAACATGCGGCAGAAGCTCATCAAAATGGGCGGCGACGCCGATAATCCCGTGATAACGGTGAGGGGGGTCGGCTATAAATTGGAGCAGCCTCGTGAATAGCCTGTCCGTGAAGTTGAGCCTGCTTTTTGCAGGACTGGCCCTGTTGAGCATCGGCGCCCTGGCCGTCTGGGTCAACCAGACGGGGAATGCCAATTTCACCAGTTACTGCCAGCAGCATGATACGGTCTGCATGTGCGCCCATCCTGAAACAGGTGTAATGGGATTGGGGCAGGCCGAGCAGGACTTCCTCCAGGATTCGCAGCGCTCGCTGGGGATAGCGGCTTTTATAGCAATTGTAGTGGCTGTGGCGCTCGGTATCATAGTCAGCATCCTGGTGACACGGCCCATGCGGGAGCTGGCGGCCTCTGCCGGTAAGGTGGCCTCCGGCGACCTGTCCCAACGCGTTAAACACAGAAGCGATGACGAAGTGGGAGAGGTATCCGCCGCCTTCAATACCATGGCCGAACAGCTTGAGATGAAGGAGAAGAGCCGCAAGCAGTTGCTGGCCGACGTGGCTCATGAGCTGCGCAATCCGCTCAGCATAGTCCAGGGCAATCTTGAAGCCTGGCTGGACGGCGTCATCGCTCCCACGCCGGAGCAGATCGCCCCGGTATACGACGAGACGGTGCTGCTTAACCGCCTGATCACCGACCTTCGCGAGCTTTCGTTGGCCGAGGCGGGGCAGTTGAAACTCGTCCTCGAGGACACTGACCTGGCAGAGCTCATCAATGCCGAGGTCGCCGTTTTCCAGGCTCGTTGCCAGGAGAAAGGTGTCTCGCTCGATGCCGGTCCGGCGGTGGGCCTGCCGCGCATCAATATCGATGCCGGACGTATCAGGCAGGTGTTGCACAACCTGCTGGAGAACGCTCTGCACTTCAGCGCGACCGGCGGCAGCATCAGGGTAAGTGCCGTTAAAGAGAAGAACGATGGCGTAGTGATTTCAGTATCCGACAGCGGCAGCGGTATCGATCCCGCTGACCTGCCTCATGTTTTCGATCATTTCTACAAGGCCGACAGAGCGCGGCAGCGCAGCTACGGCGGTGCGGGCATAGGATTGGCGCTGGTGCGCAAGTACGTCGAATTGCACGGCGGAAAGATCTGGGTGGAGAGCCAGCCGGGCAAAGGCAGCAAATTCAGCTTTAGCCTGCCGGCGGCCTGATCAATTGTCCCTAATTTACCATCTTTTCCAGAGTTATCGAAAATGTGGCCAGGTGTCCCTTCAGGTGGTCCACGTAGCTCGTCATCAAATCGAGCAGAGTCTTTTTCCCTTCATCCCCGTCCCAGTAGTTCTGTAGCTTTGCCGGGTCCGCATTACGTATAATATTTACTATTAAAACGTTATATGCTCTCCACAGCGAAAGGACATCGCCGTACCTCATATCATTGTAATGCTCGATTGTCACCCATCTCATATTGTCCTTCCCGTAGCCGGGGAAAACAAGTTTTTCCTGTATCTGCAGTCGTACGAAACGCTGGTGATTATTAGAGGCCGAGTCTATCAGATGGCCGATTATTTCTTTGGGGGACCAGCTGTCTTCCCCCGGTCGTCTGGAAGCTGATTCGTCGTCTAAATCGCGGTATTTGCTATAAAAAGCATCTACCTCGTCGCCAAGTTGTTCGGCCAGCGAAATATGATCCATAGCAAACCCTCCCGGCAAGATGCTACTTGCTTTTGAATCTTCTGGGGAAGAACCTGGGCACCCTCTGTTTGTACTCGAGATAAGCCTGTCCGAACTTCAGCTCCATCTCCTTCTCCTCGACCCTTGTGATCTGGAAGTAAAAGAAGAGGACGAAGATCGGCGAGTAGAGCAAGGTCAGCGACAGTGAGCCTGTCAGGATGCCCACGCCGAAGAATACCAGGAATATGCCCATCAGCATGGGATTG
>JAQTLG010000268.1 GCA_028715025.1 Dehalococcoidia bacterium
ACGCTGCGCCGCGCAGCATGCCCGGCTCGTGGTAGGTATCCGCGTCGACAAAAACCAGCAATTCGCCGTCTGCGGCCTCGGCAAGCTGTGAGCAGGCCCAGTGCTTGCCCAGCCAGTCATCGGGCAGCGGTTTGCCCTTTATCAGCGCAAGCCTTGTATCCTCAGCTGCGAGGTCCTGCAGTATCTGCCAGGTGCGGTCGGTGGAGTTGTCGTCCAGCACTATGACCTGGAAATCGGGGTAATCCTGGTCCAGCAGGCCACCGGCGCATCCACCGATATTGGCCTCCTCATTACGGGCAGGGACCAGCACGGAGCAGCGCGGCCATGCAGGGGGCGCCGGGTAGCTGTCAAGATGCCTCAGGTACCGCATATTGAAAAGCGATACTGTCAGCAGTACGACCAGGCTGACCACTATAGCCGACTGTATGTAGAACAGGATATCCAAGAATAATATTTGAGGCACTCGGTCCTACTAATTAATATAAGGGCCCGTATTGTCCCAGATTACGGATTAGTCATGGGATCTTGCTTTTGGGTAATTTCCGGTCCTTCCAGGTAGCCTGGCCGGAGAGGGTGAGGTACATGGACGAGAATGAAATTGCCGTGATCAGCGATACGCTGACCGGATAAAACAGTACCATGTAAAGAGGCAGCTTGAAGCGCAGGTAATAACCGGTAAACAATAGCAGGGATGCTATTATAGATATGGCTGCCAGCCCCAGCGATAATACAGGGGGATAGTTCGGCATCTTGTGCACGCCCAGTTCTATGATCGGCGCCCAGAAAGCGAAATTGATCCACAGCCAGGTAATAAAGGAGAGCGGCACATTATAGCCGCAGGCCGGGAAGCTGTTTTTGGCGAGGCCTTCATGCAATTCCGTCCAGTTATGATACATACGGCAGGAAACGTTGTCGGTGCCGTCGAAAAGCCGATAAGTCATGCCGGAAGCTATTATTTTTTCTGCCAGATGCAAATCATCCAGCACTAACTGACGGATACCTTCGAATCCCCCAATAGCTTCGTAGGAACTGCGGGGAAAAAGCATCAGCTTTCCGCTGGCGGATAAAACATTGATGTTGCGGGGCCTCAAGCGGGCTGGCAGCGGCCTGCTGCCAAAAACACCCAGCGCGAAAATCGGCATTATCAGCTTCTCGGCCAGGCTGCCCAGTTTGTGCCTGGGTATGATTGAAAGCATATCGGCTTTTTCCGTCTGGAGGGCTGCCGCCGAGCATCTCAGTGTGTCAGGCGCATGGAGCGTATCGGCATCGGTGAACAAGAGCAGTTCGCCGTCGGACGCGCGATAAAGCTGATGGCAGGCCCAGTGCTTGCCAATCCATTCAGGGGGCAGCGGTTGACCGCTGATAATCTTGAGACGGCTGTCCGCCTTTGCAAGTTCCGCCAGTATCTTGCCGGTGTTGTCCGTGGAGCCGTCATTCAGCACTATGACCTGGAAATCCGGGTAATCCTGCCCCAGCAGCGACCTGACGCAGGCGCCGATATTCTCCTCCTCGTTCCTGGCTGGGATTAAAACTGAGATACGCCGCCGGACTTCAGGGTTTTTATAATCCTTCAAATTGCGCAGTATACGCGTATTTATGCCGGCTATGATGAGCATGACGAGCATGCATAGCACGATAAGCAGATTTGGCAGCAGCAGGGCATCGCCGGCAATCATTATTTTTTCAACACCTTGCTAAGCCAGGGCTGCGGCTCCGGCCAGCTTTTAAAATAGGAGTAGCGCCTGATAGTAAGTATAGCGGTATGTGTCAACCCGGCACAGAAGAGGGGTGCCCTGTACATTTTAATAAAGGAATCCGGGACAAGCAACAGGAAAATAAGGAAAAGGAGCATGCCGAATACAGAGCCCCAGACCCAGTTTTTCTGAATAATAAACATAAAAGCGATGCAGAGCGCCATGGCCGACGGTCCCAACCAGCCTGTCAGACCCAGCCAGACGCCGAAGGTGGTGGCAACACCCATGCCCCCCCTGAATCCAAGGAAAGGGGAAAAGGCATGCCCTATCACCGGCGCCACCGCAACGGCCGCCAGCTCCCAGCCGGAAACGCCCGACAGGAGCTGCGACAGCCATACCGGCACGGTGCCTTTGAAGGCGTCCAACAATGCAGCGATCACGTATAGAGTTTTGCTGCCGGCCCGGGCCACGTTGGTGGCCCCGGGCGCGCCGTCGCCGTACTCCCGGATATCCTTGCGCAGGAATATTTTGCCGATCCAGACGGAGAAAGGCAAAGATCCAAGGACCAGCCCTGCAACTATCCATGCCAGGCTAATCATCAAATATTTATTATATAATTAAGTCGTGGAATTTGTCAGCCGTCTACTTGATGCCTCTCGACGCAACCGCAGCCTGCTGTGCGTGGGGCTGGACCCTGATCCTTCGAAGTTGCCTGTTAAAGACGTCTTCGAGTTCAATCGGGCGATCATCGATGCGACATCCGACCTGGTCTGTTGCTATAAGCCCAACCTGGCCTTCTATGAGGCTATGGGTATACGCGGGCTGCAGGCGCTCAAGAAAACCGTGGCCTACATTCCGCGGGATATCCCGGTTATCGGCGATGCCAAAAGGGGAGACATAGGCAACACCGCAGCCGCCTACGCCAGGGCGCTATTCGATTATTATAAATTCGACGCCGTGACGGTCAATCCTTACCTGGGCTACGATTCGATTAAGCCGTTTCTCGATTATCGGAACAAGGGCATATTTGTCCTCTGCCGCACTTCCAACAGCAGCGCCTCCGACTTCCAGGATCTGATGGACAATTTCGGCATGAAGTTCTATCAGTCGGTCGCACTGCGCGCCGGCGATTGGAACAAGGGTGGTAATATAGGACTGGTGGTGGGCGCCACATATCCTGACGAGTTGAAAGAGATAAGGAAGCTGTGCCCGGATATGCCGCTGCTTATACCCGGCATCGGAGCGCAGGGTGGCGATCTGGAGCTATCCGTCAGGTACGGCGTCAACGCCTCCGGGGAAATGGCCGTTATTTCAGCGTCCCGGCAGGTGATCTACGCTTCCAAAGGATCCGGCTACGCGCAGGCGGCTCGCGAAGCCGCACGAGAGCTTCGCGACAGCATCAACAAATTCCGTGGCGTTTAGATTCATACGCGGAGGATGCCCCATATGGGTGAAGCCGGAAAAGGAACCCTGCGCACCATTTTCCATATCGACCTCGACGCCTTCTTTGTTACTGTAGAGCAGGTGCTTAATCCTGCCCTGCGGGGCAAGCCTGTGATAGTTG
>JAQTLG010000269.1 GCA_028715025.1 Dehalococcoidia bacterium
CTTGTGTCCATGCAATCATGCACAGGTTTGCTTCATCGCTTCGATCCTCGCAATGACGCGATGTAAAAAAGACTTCCTGCTCCGGGCGGAACTCGAAAGGCCCGAATTGAATTCGTTCTTATCCGATTACGGCGCGGGGAGCAAATCCTGGCCGTCGCCCTGGTTGAATTCATAGTACCCCGGCAGCCTGTCGGGCCATTCGGCCAGCTCAACCGGCACCGAGATTGTTTGATCGCCCCTCTGTATGGAGAGAGTCACCTTATCTCCCGGCTTCTTGCCGTTGAAGTACGAAAGGATATCGTCGACTTTGGCAACGGAAGCCTCATCAACCGCCGTGATGATATCTCCGCCCGCCGCAGGCTCGTTATTTACATTCCTGCCGCTCTCCACCAGCCCGGCCTTATCCGCGGGGCTGCCGGTCATAACGCCGACAACGTACACACCCTTCGTCGTTTTAAGATCCAGCCTGTCCGCCAGGTCCTGACTGACGGGCATACCCTCTATTCCAAGCCAGGGGGTCCTGATCGTGCTGCCCTTGAGCAGCTCGGGCAGAACTTTTTTAGCGGTATTGATAGGGACGGCAAACCCGACCCCGTTGGCCGAGGCTTCTATGGCGGTGTTGATGCCGACTACTTCGCCATGCGAATTGAGCAGCGGGCCGCCGGAATTGCCCGGATTTATTGCGGCGTCCGTCTGTATGATATCCATTATATTGCGGCTGTTGGAATTGGGTATGGACCTGCCCGTGCCGCTGATGATGCCGATGGTGATAGAGCCCTGTAATCCAAAGGGCGAACCCAGGGCTAATGCCATTTGGCCGGGTTTGACCTTGCTGGAATCTGCCAGCACCAGGTATGTCAGGTTCGGAACCATGGAAGCGTCGATCTGCAGCAGTGCAATATCGTTGTTGCGGTCTACTCCGATGACTTTCCCCTGTATCTCGGCGCCATTGCTAAGCACAATCTTGACGGTGGAGGCCTTGTCCACCACGTGGTTATTGGTGAGGACATGGCCCTGATCATCGATGATGAAACCCGATCCCTGTCCCCTCATTTTGGGAATATCCAGGCCGAAGGGGCCGAGTAATTTAGATGCGATGGTTGTCTCGGATTCCACCTGCACCACGGCCGGTATGCATCTTTCATACAGCGAAACGACCGTGTCTTCATCATAGAGCGGCGTTACCTGTACCGTCGCAGATGAAGATGGAAGCGTCAGGGACTTCTGATCGGTCGTGACGGCCGCCGGGCTGCAGCCGGTGACCAGCAGAGAGGTGATGACCAGGGCAGCGGCGAGCGCGCCGACCCCATAGCGCCATTTTCTGAAAATTTTAAATAAAGACATTGATGATCCTCCCGGATTTTGATATTTACAATCGAATTAAAGGTTCTGCGGCCCAAAGAATATTTCGTAGTAGTAGTTATTGCCAGCCTCCGGCTCCGTGATGCGCTCTACGCAGCCCTGCTCGACGTTGACCAGCGCCAGCCAGGTTTTCCCATCAAGCTGTACCGACACGATGGCCTGCGCAGCGGCGGGTGTTACTTTCAGAATGGAACCGCCTATTACCGACATGTTGGATACTGAGGAGAAAATCGGGAACACCCTCTCCACACTTCCACCCCTGTCCATGATGCTTTTCATTCTGGGATCTGATACAGCGATTTTAATGGCGTCATCCCGTGCGTCCTGTGTAAGCTCGGGCATAAATAATCCCTCGTAGCGCCGTGCGCTGACCACTGTTTTGACGTTCATATCCACATCGGCTTCGATCAAATCGCCCATGCAGCGCCCGCAGATCACGCTGGCCATACCGTCCCTCACGTCCACACGCATTATGATTATTTCCCCTGTGCCGTTGAGGCGCTGCTGTATGCCGGGGTCCCTTTTGACCACGTCCGCAGCAATAACCGAGGGCGAAGGGGCGGACAGATAAAAGGCCAGTGAAAGCACGGCGGCGACAACGAAGATCGCCAGGCCGCTGGCGGCGGCCATCCTCCAGGCCGGCGCGCGCAGCCAATTCAGCCAGCCATTAAAGATGTTCCCCGGCGACGCCTTTCCTCTATCCGCTGCCAGAACTTCCGCATAGGCGCCCTCGAGCAACACTTTCCTCAGGCTGTTTTTGTGGCCCGCTATCAGCAGGTCGGGCAGCTCAGTGCTTTCCAGTATCCTGATAAGAGCTTCCTTTTTCATTATCCTGTATTCCAGTCCAATAATATAATGTTTTTCAACCGAAAAAGTTGCATCACTTCATCTTTTCCCTGAGCTTTTCGACCCCCCTGTGCAGCAGCGACTTGATAGTGCCCTCTTTCTTGCCCAGTATCTTCACCATTTCACGTATCTTCTTTTTCTCGAAGAACTTCAATGCTATAACCTCCTGATAAATAAAGGGCAGCTCGGAGATCTTCTGGTGCAGCATGATGAATTCCTCGTGCCGGCTCAGTTCCTCTTCCGCCTGGTTTATCTCGTCGCTATAATCGCTGGTATCCGCCAGATCAGCGATGGATTCAATGCTGGATACCCTCCTTCCCCCTTCCCTGAGATAATGGTCATTAACCTCGTTGCTGGCGATACGGTAAAGCCAGGCTGCAAAGGGCACATCCCGCCAGTGATACTTTTTAATCTGCGAAAAGGCTTTGAGAAAGGTAATCGATGTTATGTCAAGTGCAAGCTGAACATTGGCGGTCCGTTTCAAAGCATAGTTGAAGATGCGCCGGTAGTAGACCTCGTACAGTTCTCCGAAGGCCTCAGGGCTGTGCTGGGCGCGCTTCACCAGCTCCTTTTCCGCCTGCAACTGGTTCGGCGTAAGCGTGGTGTCAGACATAATATGATCGGGCATGTAACACAGTTTAACTCATAACGTAATGGATGCAAAAAGGTTGCATGCCTGAAAGAGCCTCAAGGATATTAGAAATCGCGGCACGCAACATGAATGGGCCGCGTGCGAACAGGCGGGCTGTGCGATCTCGTTACTGGTTCTTGAAACCCCAGCGCCAGACAACTGCCGCCAGGATGCCGACGAGTATGGGCTACTTTGTCAGAGAATCGAGCGCATTCTGCCATGCCAGAACGGTCGCATAGGGTGTGTTCTTATTAAAGGCGATATACAGGTCAACCTTGTGCACAAAGACGACCGCTTCGATTTCAGCCGGGTCAACGCCCGCCTGCTTGGCAACCAGCGCCACATCGGCGCCCGTTCCCAGCCAGAGGTCCACCTCTCCAGCCGCCAGCTTTTTCAGGCCGTCGGCAGTTGAATCCG
>JAQTLG010000270.1 GCA_028715025.1 Dehalococcoidia bacterium
AACTACCATCCCACGCCCTTTTCCTCCATGCTGGTGGATGGTTGCCTGGAGTCGGGAAAAGACATCAGTGCAGGAGGGGCGCTGTTCAACTCCAGCGGCATCCAGGGAGTGGGGCTGGCAGACGTGGTTGATTCACTGGCGGCATTGGATGAGCTGGTCTTCCGCAGAAAAAAGTACAGCATGGCCGAGGTCTGCCAGGCAATCAGGCATGATTTCCTCTCAAACCCAACCATGCAGGCCGAGCTGGCCGCCGTGCCCAAGTACGGCAACGATAACGATCTGCCCGACGGATATGCCGCGGAGGCGGCCGCCATCTTCTACCGGGCGCTGACGAGGCATACCAATACACGGGGCGGCAAATATGTTTCCGGATTTTACTCGGTGACCTGCCATGTGGCTTTCGGGTCACTGGTGGGCGCTTTACCCAGCGGACGCAGGGCCGGACAACCATTCGCCGCCAGCCTGGGCGCATCCAATGGCAAGGACAGGTTGGGGGTCACCGCCCTGCTCAACTCGGCTGCCTGCATCGACCCCTGTCATTCGCCCAACGGCTATGCCCTCAACCTCCGTTTCGATCCCGCAGTCATCGAAGGCCAGCGCGGGACGGATACGGTGGCGGCCCTGCTGAGAGGTTTTTTCGAGAAGGGGGGGATGGAAGTGCAGTTCAATGTTCTTGACCCCGATATGCTGGACGATGCCTACAGGCATCCCGGCAAGTACCCCGGCCTGGTCGTGAGGGTGGCAGGGTACTGCGCATATTTCGACGACCTGCCCGTGCCGTCCAAGCTGGAGATCATACAACGGACACGATTGAAATTGTAATCCCGGTTCACATTATATAATTCCGGAGGATTAAATGGGAGATAATTTTTACGGCAAGAAGGACATAGAGAAAGCTGCCAAGATGTATGCGCTCAAGCCGGAGCTGATGCAGGCCTACCTTGATTTCGACGGCAAGGTCATGGCGGACGGCAGCCTGAATAAAAAAACCAAGGAGCTGATCGCGGTGGCCTGCGCCCACATCACGCAGTGTCCGTACTGCATCCACGGTCACACTAAAAACGCTAAAAAAGCCGGGGCCAGCGATGAGGAGATAGCTGAGGCGGTTTTCGTGGCGGTGGCGCTGAGGGCAGGGGGGTCCATGGCGCACAGCTGTATCTCTATGGCGACGCTGGAAGAATAACGGAGTTCAATAGACCGCGTTTTCTACGATCTCGACGCGCACCGGTTTGCCGTCCGACGGGTCGATCTGGACGGCGACGAAATCGATGCGCCAGTTTTCCGGCGGGTCCTCATGACTGCCGAGATAATCCAGGGCCGTGGCCAGAAGCCTCTGTTTTTTAGCTGAGGTCACCGATTCTTCCGGTGTGCCGAAGGCATCCCCTGTCTTGCTGCGCACCTCAATAAAAACGATATAGTCGCGGTGCCGGGCGACCAGGTCGATCTCGCCATGCCGGCAGCGGTAGTTCTTCTCCAGGATGCGGTACCCTTTCTTCTCCAGCGCCTTGCAGGCGAGCTGCTCGCCGCGTTTTCCCGTCTCCTGTTTCTTCATATCAGCCTGACCAGGTCGCGTACTGGGGAGTAGGTCATCCTGTGTATGCATGATGCCCCGTTGCGGCGCAGGCACTCCATGTGCTCGCGCGTGCCGTAGCCCTTGTGACGAGCGAATTCATAGCCGGGATAGCGCACATCCAACTCCAGCATGATATGGTCGCGCGTTACCTTGGCCACCACCGATGCGCAGGCGATGCTCAATACGGTTCGGTCGCCTTTTATAATGGCCTTCTGAGGTAGGGTCATATACCTGAGCCTGACAGCGTCGATCAGCAGATATTCCGGCGGTGAAGCCAGAGCTGCCAGCGCCAGCTTCATGGCCTTCCTGGTGGCGTTGAGAATGTTCACCGCGTCGATGACGTCCGGTTCGACCACGCCGATGCCCATCTCGATGCCGCATTCAGTCATGCAATCGAAGACATGCCGTCTTTCCTTCTCCCGCAGCAGTTTGCTGTCCTTGACCAGGGGCACCCAGGGGAAATCCGGGTTTGGGGGCAGCACGACGGCGGCGGCCACCACCGGCCCCGCCAGCGCTCCGCGGCCGGCCTCATCCAGTCCGGCGATACGCAGGTAACCTGAAGATAAAAGCGCCCGCTCTTCCCTCAAGTGGGGAAGGTTGGAGGCCGCCCTGTTGCGGCCGCTCATAGCGGGCCACCGAATAGCCTATTCATGCAACCGTATATATTCTTGCAAGAGTTGTAGCTGCTTACGGAACGGCCTTATTTAGAATCGGGTAGACGAGGTCGAATACGGTTTTAGCCAGTGTTTCAGCGGGCCGGTCTGCATCCAGCATGGTCCAACGCCCGGGGTCGCGACGGGAAAGCTCGAGATAGCCTTCCCTCACCCTGCGGTGGAAAGCGATATCCTCAGTCTCGAAGCGGTCGCTGTCCGTATTGTGTTTGCGCCTCAGACCTGTCTCGGGCTTGATATCCAGCAGAAAGATCATGTCGGGCTGCAGTCCGCCCGTGGCTGCGTTGTTGATGGATTCGATCAAGTCCAGGTCAAGGCCGCGGCCGTATCCCTGGTAGGCAAGAGTGGAGCCGGAGAATCGATCGCACATTACGTGGGTGCCTTTATCGAGGGCCGGCAGTATGACGTCCTTGATGAGCTGCGCGCGGCAGGCGGCGAAAAGAAGCAGCTCGGTTTTCGGTCCTATATTGAAATCGAGTTTGACCTTGAGGATTTTCCTGATCCTATCTCCCAGAGGTGTGCCGCCCGGCTCATGTGTCAGCAGTGCGGGCACATCATGGCGCTGCAGCTCGTTATAGAGAAGCCTGGCTTGAGTGCTTTTGCCGCAGCCCTCACCTCCCTCGAAAGCGATAAACAGTCCAGTACGCTTCGGCATAACACAGTCCAGAATATCAGTATTATCAGTTATTAGCTATTTTAACTCGCCGCCCGGGCTCGCGTCCCGAGCTGCTGGATGTAACGTCGTGTTTCTCGGCCAGCATATGCTGAAGTCGCCGGATAAATGAGTTCTGCGGGCTTAGAGTGATCTCTTTTTTACCGCTTTTGACCTCATCGATGGCCTGCAGCGCTTCGTCGAGCGCCGAGTCCACAACCTCATCGCGCGGCCCCGTATAAATGCTGTCCAGGCAATGGCGAAGCTGCTGCAGGCTGTTGCCCCGTATGGCGTAGATGGGTATGCCCAGCGTCTCGGCGTCCCGCAACTTCTGAGGCTTGCGCCTGAAGTAGTTCT
>JAQTLG010000271.1 GCA_028715025.1 Dehalococcoidia bacterium
GAAAAAATATACGCGTATAGCCCGAAATATAACGGTACTGAGCGTCTCCGTGTATTCGTTCTTGTGTTTGAAGTTATCGACGTCGATATGCCGGCCGATATAAAATGCACCGAACAGGGCGATGGCGGCAACGCCGGGTATTACGTATACGCCAAACACCTTTAGACAGAAAAGGAACCCGGCATGGAAGGGCGGACCGGACAGCTTGGAAACCAGTATGGTCGAAAGCGGCTCACCCACGGGGGTGAGGACTGCGCCCAGCCCCATGGCAAAACATGCCACCACGGCGAACTTTATTTTCTCTTTTTTTTCCAGAGGAATGGCGGCGATGATCTCCGAGAGCAATACCGCGGTAACGATGATTGAAACCACGCTGCAAATCAATCCACAGACCAGTATCATAAGAAAGGCAAACCACCTCCAACCGAGCCTGGAAGCCAGCGACAGAACTCCCCCACAGAACGCTTTATTAAAGTAATGTATGAGCAATCCAAAGACCAGTACCACCTGGAAAATGCCGATGGGTACATTGCTGATCACGACCGGCGCCTTGAGCGCTTCGATCACCAGTTCCTGGCTCCACAGACCGGAGATGGTCACGGCGAAGACTCCCATGATCACGAAGAATATCTCCAGGTTTTCCTCAATCCTCTTTATGACAAACGGTAGTATCAGCACAGCCAGAATAACCAGGGACAGCCCAACGGTTATGGCTATTACCGGCTGATCAGGCACCTGCGCGGTGAAAAAATTACTGTTCATCGCTCAATTAGAGTGTAAGCTCAGGTTGATATAATCCTTAAATATCGATAAGAGCCTGGTGCTGGATTATCAGGAATCCATTTCGGAAGTAGTCGTTTTGATTAATAAGACGGGTATATCGGTGGCCCGGAGTATCTTCTCCGCCACACTGCCCCAGAATAATTTCGAGATGCCCGAGCGCCCGTGTGTAGCCATGATGATAAGATCCACCTCATTATTTATAGCGTATCTTGTAAGCCGATCAGCCGCCCTGCCGCTCAATATCACGGTCTCGGCTTTGATGCCCGCCTTTGTGAGCCGGTCGGATACCTGATCAAGGTATTTGTTGGCCTCCTTTTTACCTTCAGCATCGATCTGCTTGATCTCGTCATCGCTTATGGCGATCTGCCCCCTGGTAGGAATCTCCAGCGGTTCTATCACGGTAACCAGCTCCACCTTTGCGGCGGATTTTTTAGCGATTGTTTCAATATGAGGTATCACACATTCAGCGATCTGTGAGCCGTCCAGCGGCACCATTATTTTCTTATACATTGCCATACCTCCTCAGCAGCAGCTTAACCTGAATAGTTAACCAGACTGAAATGATATCACCGGGCAGTGAACTATTCAATCATGACCTTAGGTAGTTCGTGCAGGCGGGGGAGCTTAGACAGCCATCAGTCAATCGCAGTTTTTTCAGGCGTATCCGTGGTGATATAATAGACACACAGCGGAGAGGTGACCGAGTGGCTGATGGTGCCGCTCTCGAAAAGCGGTGGGCGAGAGCCTCGTGGGTTCGAATCCCACCCTCTCCGCCATTTTTTTATCAGGAGAGGTGCTGGAGTGGCCTAACAGGCGCGCCTGGAAAGCGCGTGTAGCTTCACCGCTACCATGGGTTCGAATCCCATCCTCTCCGCCATATCATTCTCCAAGATGGCGTTTTGAACGAGCAGCGCGAAAGCCGCGCGAGAAGTGGTTGGTTGGTTCTATCATTATGAAAAACAGCTATAATAAGACCGGTTCATTAAGGGAGATTCCAGGTGTTGGAAAATCAATTGCACAGGACCTGAATAATATAGGTATTTACTCCATTAGCGATCTAAAAAATATGAATGCGGAAAAGCTTTATGATCTTTCCAGCAAATATGCTGGCGTGAGGCAGGATAAGTGCCTTTTATACGTGTATCGCACAGCGGTGTACTATGCAAACGGCGGCCGAAGCCCGGACAAATTGCAATGGTGGAACTGGAAAGATAAGGCGCAGTGTTCACTGACATGAATCAAGATGTAAAGATCGGCCTGGCACTGGGAAGCGGCGCTGCGCTGGGACTGGCGCATATCGGGGTTATCAAGGCACTGCGCGAAGCCGACATCCCCATCGATATGATAGCCGGGACCAGCATGGGGGCACTGGTCGGCGCCTGCTATGCTGCAGACGGGCAGATAGAGGACGTTGAGGAACTGGCCCTCTCGACCAACCTGCGCAAGATCACACATCTGCTGGACCCCAAGTTCACCTTCATCCGCGTGGGCTTCCTTACCGGCAACAGGGTCGAGAACTTTCTAAAACCCATTATCGGAGACCGAAATATCAGTGATTGCAAGATCCCATTCGCCGCCGTCGCCGCCGATATTCAGTCGGCCGAGCAGGTCATTCTCAGCCAGGGTTCCTTGCTCAAGGCTGTGCGCGCCAGTATCTCCATCCCCGTAGTTTTCGTGCCGGTGAATTACAGCGGCCGCTTCCTGGTGGATGGGGGTACGCTTAATCCTGTTCCGGCGGATGTCGTCAGGTCAATGGGCGCCACTTTTACCATTGCGGTAAATGTGCTGAACAATCCCAGGGAACGCATCCATCTGGGATTGACCGGCAACAAGGAATCGACCAGGGCGCCGGGTATTATGAATACTCTTCTGCAATCCTTCTACTTGATGGAATATGAGATGGTGCGCGCCAGTATACTGAAAGCCGATATTATGATTGAGCCGGACGTCAGAAACATAGAGATCTACGAGTTCCACCGCGGCCAGGAAGCCATAGCGGCCGGGTACAAAGCGGCGCAGGATGTTATGCCCGAGATCAACAGGATGCTCAGCAGCGACGAGACGGTATAATCCACCGCTCCTCATCTCAAACCGTTCATCAGTCCTTCCATACGCCATTTTTTCGCCCGCCTTTTATTGCATTACGGGTGCTTGTGTTAAAATACCTCGATTTATATGCCTGAATACAGCGAAATCAAATACTGGATCGGATTCACCAGGGTGCCCGGCATCGGCAGGGTCAGGCTTGCTTTACTCAAGAACCGTTTTGGGAGCCTCGAAAAGGCCTGGGCCGCGCCCGGACCGGAGTTGCTCAAAGCCGGGCTTGACGCCGGAACGGCAGATAGCCTTCTTGCCAGCCGTCCTGGTATAGACCTCGATAAGGACCTGGCTCTTATCGATAAGTACCGCATCAAGGTTATAACGTTTGAATCGCCGGATTACCCTGCGCTGCT
>JAQTLG010000272.1 GCA_028715025.1 Dehalococcoidia bacterium
TCTCGTACTGCAGGATCGGCGAAATATCCCGACAGCGTCTCTATCACTCCGTAATCTATAAATTCCTGAGAGCGTTTCTCCCGCGCTGCCCGGGCATACGCAGTCAGGTCCACACAGCAGATAAATACCACGGGCGCCTGTTCGATAAAGGCCTGGTCGAAACACACCTTGCGCAGCTTCGCTTTCTCCTCTTTGTCCGTCACAACAATGAAACGCCAGGGCTGGCGGTTGCTGCCGGAGGGCGCCAGACGCGCAGCCTCAAGCATAGCGACGATGGCTTCGTCGGGTACCGGATCGCTGCGAAAGCTGCGTATGCTTCGCCGGTTAGCTATAGCCTCATAAACAGTCAGCATGATATCTTCCTCCAAATCCATCAACACAGATAACACCTTCTTTAATGATACCTTACAATAAGGAATCTCTGTATTTACAGATGTGCTATCCCTGTTCCAGCTTCATTTGGGCGTCAATCGAGCTGCATCGCTCACGCGAACACCTCTCCCTTCAGCATCTGATTCTCTATGATATGGGCTGCTAGGCTTGCCAAAAATGGGGTATCAAAGGCGCCTGGAGCAACGTGTTGGTATAAGTCTACGTGCCTGAATACATAAAGTCGACACGGTTAAAGACATATTAAATCAGATTTCTTTTAGCTGCACTGCTGCTATCGGCAACTTGACTGCGTCTTAACTTTCTCTTAAGATTCGATTCAATAATATTGGGGCAAGGAGGTTGACATGACGGGTACTACTCTAAGACTGATTTTATCTTTATTGCTAATTACTGCACTAGTATTGCCTTCCACCGGTTGCATTAAGCTTGGAAAACTGCCATGGCAACAGCCCACAGCAAATACGAGTGCGTCATCAGGTGCCCCGGCACAGAGTATGGTTGGGGAACAGGCTGGACAGTCAGGACCCGAAGCACCAACTCCTCAGGGGAGCCAATCCGGGGCTAACGGACAGGCCGGACAATCAGGGTCACAAGCACCAAATCCGGCAGGAAGTCAATCCGGGGCAGGAGCCCAACCTCCTGCACAGCCTTCGGGACAGGATTCCCAGGTAATCACCAAGCCGGGTGGGGTAGCCGTTGCCAATTGGATCGGCACCTGGCAGTGTGGTAGCTACAAGATGTACCTGGACCAGGCAGGTGATCAAGTTACCGGCTGGTATGAGCACGAAAATAGCGTCATAGAGGGCTATGCCACAGGTAATACGCTTGTCGGTACATGGACAGCTAATGGTGTCAAGTATGATTTTCAGCTTGACCAGTCGACTGATGGAAAATCATTCACCGGCCATTATCGTCAGGGTTCATCAGGTAACTGGATCGGAACCTGGTCGTGTACGAGGATAAGCACGGCCAAGCCTCCTTCTAAACCAACGGCTTCGGGTTCTCAATCGACAACGCCGGCTACCAGCTGGACCGGCACCTGGCAGTGTGATCAGTGCAAATTCTACCTTACGCAGTCCGGCAACAGCGTGACAGGGTGGAAAGATAATGATAATAGTGACATAGAGGGCTATGCCCAGGGTGGCACTCTTGTTGGTACCTGGACAACCAACGGGGGTAATTCGGATATCCAGTTCAATATGTCTACAGATGGCCAATCATTTACAGGTCATATCCGTGGAGATCAAGGAAACTGGATGAAGTTCTGGTACTGTGTTAATAAGAGCTCATCAATGCCCCCCGCTAAAGCGACAGCTCTTGGCCAGCCTCCAACAGAACAAGCCGTAAGCTGGACGGGAACATGGCAGTGCGGACAAACTAATTTATACCTTACACAATCCGGTAACCAGGTCACAGGGTGGCGAAGCGATGATAATGTCAGACTGGAAGCTTACTCAACAGGGAATACTTTAGTTGGAACATGGTCGCCACCAAGTTCAGGGGATTTTCAGTTCACCATGTCGTCAGATGGGAAATCCTACACGGGTCTCTTCCGGGCTAATTCCTCGGGGAGTTGGACGGTTTCATGGACATGCTATAGAACAAGTACCGCTCCTCCGCCAAGCCAGCCCCCATCGGTTGCCAACTGGAGTGGACAATGGCTTTGCGGGTCCTGGGGTAGACTGAAGCTCACTCAGTCAGGCAACCAGGTAACCGGGACTTATTCCTACCAGGGAGGCAAATTTACCGGCTACGCTACCGGCAACACGCTGGTAGGGACCTGGTCTGAAGAGCCAACGTATAATCCGCCGGACGATGCCGGTGACGTACAGTTCAATATGGCAGCGGATGGTAATTCCTTTACCGGTTACTGGCGCTACGGTTCCTCCGGTTCATGGGCTGGTACTTGGAACGGCCAGAGGGACCAGTAATACTATATAACTTACAGAATTAACGGCTATATTTACCGGACTTTTGCCTGTAGTTTGTATCTATGCCAATGCGCATAGTGATCACATGCCCATTCATGTTTTGCCGCATGATATCGCCGCGAGTATCTCCATGGGTGAAGCGATTGAGAGACCTGCCTTGGTAGTCAGGGAGCTGCTGGAACTTCCGTTGATGCCGGCGCTACCGTAATAAATACGGTAAACTTATATCTCGTCCTGGGCTTATTAACATTAATATCTCTAATTGCATTGCAGAATTTTTGCTAACTGAAATACGACAACACTTTATGTAATCTATTTGACTACGGAATCGGCACAGCTGAAAATGAGTGGTAGCGCATACCGGATTCGAACCGGTGATCTCTGCCTTGAGAGGGCAGCGTCCTAAACCCCTAGACGAATGCGCCAGAATAATGGCTGGGGATCCTGGATTCGAACCAGGGCTCACGGATTCAGAGTCCGCTGTCCTACCGCTAGACTAATCCCCAGAGTTCCAAAATTATAACATTGCCGTTGTACCTGAAGCAAACCTGCATGCCTCGTGTCTCAGCTACCTATCAAGCCTGCCGATTTCAAAACGTTGCGCACTTCGGCCCTGGATATGGGCAGCATCAGCTCCGGCGTAAGGAATTCGAAGCCCCCCACCTCCAGTGACTCCCTTGCGATCTGTGCCGCTACCTGCTCCAGATCACCGGTCAACCGGTACTGCTCCACGATATATTCCTGATACTCCCCGCATATCCTCACCGCGTTCACAAGCACCTTCCGGGCATCTGCACCTGTCACAGTCGAATAATGATCGAAACAGCATAGCTCGATATCCAGAGGCAGCAGCTTATTGATCGATTCTTTGTAAAGGGTGAAGTTGAACTGAGGCGAGGGACGT
>JAQTLG010000273.1 GCA_028715025.1 Dehalococcoidia bacterium
AACCAGAGGCAGGGCGGCTAGAACCGATTATCGCGTGTTGCGTTATCTAAAGAGCTGTACGCTGGCCGAGGTGCGTATACAGACGGGCCGGACGCATCAAATCAGGGTGCACATGTCCGCCATAGGCCACCCTGTAGTCGGGGATAAAAAATACGGGAGGTCTTCCATCCCGGCGCCCCGTCAGTTCCTTCACGCCTGCTGTCTCGAGATCAGGCTGCTTGGCAGTGGGCAGATACGCTCCTTCACCTGCCCCCTGCCGGCTGACCTTGAGCAAGTACTCAAGTCCCTGGATAAGGGAAAGGTTTGAAACCTGTTGCTATTTAGCCAGGTGGTATGTTAAATTAAACTCAAAAGCGAGGTTTCAAAATGAGACCACAGGATAAATTCGGGCAGTCAAGAAAGGATCCCTATAGCGGGCAGGGCGACGTGTATAGCCAGATCGCGAGCACACCGCCAGCAGCCGGCGCTGAGGATTTCACCAACTTTGAAGTTGATGCCGCCAACAGGCGCAACGAGCTGCTCTTTAATATCACCACCCAGATAGAAGAAACCCGTGGCAAGCTCAAGCAGGCTGAACAGCTGGTTGAGCGCCTGCGCCAGAACCTGCGGGAATACGAGGAAATGTATAAGACCCTCACCAAGGGCAAGCCGAAAGAGAAGTAAGATTAAAGATAAGGCGCGCCGCTTGAGCAGGCCCGGCTTCTGCAGGAAACAGGTGACAGTGTTCCGGTATTCTGCTGATAAACATAGTCCCCGATAGGAGTCAGCGTTGAAAGAGAAGCCCAAAGATTATGCCCTCGAATACGCAGGTTTCTGGGTCAGGCTGGCGGCTGCGTTGATAGATTTCTTGATATTAATAGCAGGTTTATATATTTTGTACTGCGTCATATCCCAATCCTTTTTCTGGATATTTCCCAACGTGCCGGGCGTTATCACGACCTTCGGAAACATCGCCGCCGGCGCGCCGCTGTCGGCGAGCGCCATATGGCTTTCTGCCACCCTGCTGCTGGCCCTGCTGGTGGTCAACACTATCTATTTCGTCGCCTGCGCTGCGGCCTCGGGCCAGACGGTGGGCAAGCTCAGCCTGGGCATCAAAATAATCCGCACGGACAGCTCCCCATTGGACCTGCGCTACTCGTTTATCCGCTTTCTCGGCAGCATGCTCTGCGTGGCAACTCTGGGCATAGGCTTCATCGTTATCGCCTTCGACAGCCATAAACAGGGGATGCACGATAAAATGGCCGATACTTACGTGGTGAAGCTGCCGGTCAAACAGGTTGTTTTTAACCAGTCACTGGCGCGCGGAGGTATCAGGTAACATGGATGCATCGGTAAGGGTGCGCTTTGCGCCCAGCCCCACAGGTTATCCTCATCTGGGCAACGTCAGAACAGCGCTTTTCAACTGGCTCTTCGCCCGCCACACCGGCGGAACCTTCATCCTGCGCATCGAGGATACGGACCAGGCGCGCAAGGTGGAGGGAGCTGTGGAGGTCATTCTCAACAGCCTGCAGTGGATGGGGATGGACTGGGACGAAGGCCCGTTTTATCAGTCCCAGCGTCTGGATATGTACCGTGAGTACGGAGAGAAGCTGGTAAACGAGGGTAAGGCTTACTATTGTTACTGTTCTTCAGAGAGGCTCGATGCCATGCGGCAGGAGCAGATCAAGCTCAAGCAGCCTCCCGGCTACGACAGACACTGCCGCGACCTCGGCCATGAGAAAACAGGGTGGGGTGACTCCGCTGTTGCCCCGGTGATACGCTTCAGGTCGCCCCTGGAGGGAAAGACGGTGATAACCGACCTGATCAGGGGTGAAGTGATATTTGAAAACAGCACACTGGACGACTTTGTGCTGCTTAAGTCCGATGGTTATCCCACATATCACCTGGCCAATATAGTGGACGATCACCAGATGCAGATCTCGCATGTCATGCGGGCTGAGGAGTGGCTGTCCAGCACGCCCAGGCACGTGCTGCTATATGCAGCCTTCGGATGGCAGCCTCCCCGCTTTGCGCACCTGCCCATGATACTGGGTCCGGACAAGTCCAAGCTGAGCAAACGGCACGGCGCCACATCCATAGATGAATACAGGGATAAAGGATACCTTCCCGAGGCCATGATAAACTTCCTCTCGCTGCTGGGATGGTCGCTGGACGATAAAACGGAGATAATGACCTGTGAAGAGATCATTAAGAACTTCACCATCGAGCGAGTCAGCAAAACCGCCGCGGTTTTTAACGCGGCCAAGCTGGAATGGATGAACGGCGTATATATACGCAACCTCAGCCCGCAGGAGTTCAGCGACAGATGCATGCCTTTTGTGAAACAAGCGCTCCCGGACATGGTGATCGAACCAGGTTATATGCAGCAGATAGCCCCGCTGGTGCAGGAAAGGGCCAGGGTACTGGCCGAAGTGCCCGACCTGGTGGATTTCTTCTTCAGCGATAAGCTGGAATATGACAGCGCCCTGCTGTGTGGAAAACTGGAGAGAGCCCAGGCCGTCGAAGTGCTCAACAGGACGATTCGCGCTCTGGAAAACATCCACGAGTGGCTTGCCGGTGATATGGAGGCTGCGATAAGGCCTCTGGCGGAAGGGCTCGAACTCAAGGCCGGCCCCTTTTTCGGTGTCCTGCGCGTGGCCGTCACCGGCCGCACCGCATCACCGCCCCTCTTTGAGACGATGGAGGTGCTGGGCAGGGACCGCTGC
Source organism: Dehalococcoidia bacterium (assembly GCA_028715025.1). GTDB lineage: Bacteria > Chloroflexota > Dehalococcoidia > GIF9 > UBA5629 > CAIMUM01. The sequence goes on from JAQTLG010000273.1 coordinate 2,706, forward strand.
ATGGCGCGCCTCAAGGCAGCGCTGCAGAAGCTTTAGCTTGAAGCATATTTGCTTTGTACGGACGGGCGATTCTAAGCCTGGTAGCTCTTGGGCAGACCCAGCACCCTTTCACCGATATAAGCCAGTGTCATCTGCTGGGTGACGGGCGCCAGCCTGATCAGATTGATCTCTCGCCACCATCTCTCGACGTCGTATTCAACGGCGTAGCCGTAACCGCCGAAGACCTGCATCGCCCAGTAAACCGCCTTGATAGCGTGTTCAACTACGATGGCCTTGGCCATGTTGGCTGCCGCGCCCACCTCCGCCGACGGCTTGCCGGCATCATAGGCGACCGATGCCTGCAAATTGAGCAGCCTTGCCGCCTCCAGACATGAGTATGATTCAGCCAGGGGGAACTGCAGCGCCTGGTAGCTGCCGATGGGGACATCATTGAAAACCTTGCGTTCGCGCGCGTATTCCACGGCTTTGCGAATGGCCAGGTTGGCTATACCCACGC
>JAQTLG010000274.1 GCA_028715025.1 Dehalococcoidia bacterium
CATATCATTTCATCTTTAAAGATGGAAAGCTATGCGGATATATCCGGCAGGGAGTCAGCCCTGCACAGTGTTGACAGTAGTTCCCTGTGGAACTCGTGCTGAATGATCCAGTTCTTTATTTAACCGGTTGTACCGCCGGGGATGCCCACTGCTTGTCTACCACGATATCCTTCGGCCAGTATAACCTTACTGTCAGAGAGAAGTCGCCACCGGCGGGTGCCGGAAGCCAGTTGGGTGTAACCGGGTCCGGCGCATCGCGCTGTACATATATATCCAGTGAGCCGTCGGAATTTTTAATCAGCGGGGGATCGCTCAAGGATCCCAGGCTGTATCTATTGATGGGATTGTCGGCGAACGCCATTTTTTCGTTATACAGAGTCAGCGACCAGAAGCCGTTTACCGGCGGTATCATGTCCTTATCGAAATGAAGCACATATTTCTTATCGCTGGAGAATCGCTGTCCCTCGCTATCTATGAATGTTGACTCGTAGAAAGCATCGGCATTCAGGTTGGCGCCCAGCCCCTGATAATCTACAGACGCTCTGAACATGTAGTTCGTCCCGTAGTCGCCGGTGCCGTACACCATTTGCCAGTCGTTTTTCATATCACCCAGTTTGGCCTGGGGCATAGCTTTAAGAGCCGATTGATAGCCGGCCTGTATTGCCGATTTTACATCGTCGTCCAGCCCCGCGTAATAAGCCATGTAATCTGCGCCCGGCTTGATGCCTATTCCGGCAATTCTTGTCAGGATCGGCGCGTCGGCTTCGTAGGGTGGAGTTTCCACCATCAGCCGGCAGACATTGGTGAAATAGGCTGAGGCATCCATAGCCAGCAACCGGTCCAGAGGCGCCACACTGCGATCGACACTGGGATCAACCGGGACATCGGCCGGCGGCTCATAATCGGTACCCCATTTAGAAAGCGGTGTCAGCTTCAGCTGATCCTGAATCTTGTTAACATTGTCGTAGTCTGCAGAACCGCTGCAGGCAATGCGTCCGATTATCCAGACCCATCTGCCCGGAGACTTGATTTCTGTGATGCCCTCGGGCAACTCACCGCTCCACTTCGGGCCGGTGATAGCGTAATTTCCTGCGCCTGTACCTGTAGTACGGGAGCCCGGCGAAGCAAAAACATCCGTCCAGAAATTCATCATGGGCAGCATGTAATAGCGGCCCGCAGTGTCCGGTACCGACAGTATAAAAGGCTCTTCGGTAGTGTCCACCCAGGCTGCTGAATAAAGTGTATCTGCGTTAGGTCTGACCACGGCGGTAAATGTGGCATCGGGGAATTCCTTCTTGTTACCGAATTGGTTTGCCGGCGCCCCGTTCTCCATGGGTTTGGGTACTGCCGTGAAGACCTGACGCGTCAAATCCATTATGACCAGCGGGAATCCATACACGGCAGCATCATAGGCAATCTGCTGTGCATCCTGGGCGCTGACAGCCTGCTGCGCCGGCTGGACTGATTGCCCGGCGGGAGCACATCCCGCAGCAATCAAACCAGCTATAACAAGTATCGTAGTAAGAATCAGAAATTTATGTACATGTACGTTTTTCATATGCTTTTACTCCCATATATCGTGAATATTTGGATACAATAGTTCCTTTATTTAACCTGTTGTATTGCCGGAGGCGCCCAGGATTTATCCACCACCGACTCTTTAGGCCAGTACAGTCGCAATGTCAGTGAAAAATTGCCGCCGGCAGGCGCCGGCAGCCAGTTTGGCGTTCCGGCGGAGTCGGGTGAATCGCGCTGTATGTAAATGTCGATCGAGCCGTCGGCATTTGTTATCAGCGGCGGGTTGCTCATTGAGCCCAGGTTGTATCTATTGATCGGATTTGCTGCGAACAATATTTTGTCATTATACATGGAAAGCGACCAGAAACCGTTTACGGGTGGTATCACGTCCTTATCGAAATGGAGCACATATTTATTATCGCTGGATAACCATTCCCCATCGATATTTCTATATAACGACGGATAGAAGGCATCATCATCCAGATTAGCGCCCAGTCCCTGATAATCTATAACCGCTCTGAGCATGTAGTCCGTGCCGTAATCACCGGCGCCGTATACCATGCGCCACCCGTTCTTATCTTCACCCGGGCCTGTTGCAGGGATCTTGGCCAGAGCCGATTGATAGCCGGCCTGGATGGCCGATTTAACATCGTCGTCCAGCCCTGCGTAATAAGCCTGGTAATCCGCGCCCGGCTTGATGCCTATCTTGAGCATCCTGGCCAGGATCGGCGCGTCGGCTTGATAGGGAGGGTTTTCCACCATCACCCGACAGAAATAGTCTATATATGTCGGGGCGTCCATCGCCAGCAACTGGTTTAGAGGAGCAACCTTGAGGTTGACATTGGGGTCGACCGGGACATCGGAAGGCGGCGTATAATCGGCGCCCCAGGCGGAAAGCGGCGTTAGCTTCAACTGATCCTGAATTTTCCAGACATTCTCATAGTCTGCAGAGCCAGCGCAGGCGAAGCGGCCGATTATCCACGCCCATCTGGTCGGGGATTTTAGCTCTGTGACGCCCTCAGGCAACTTACCGCTCCATCCGGAGCCGGTAATGGCAAAATTGCCGGCACCGGTGCCCGTAGTACGAGATCCCACAGAGGAAAAAACATCGGTCCAGTAATCCTGCAGGGACATCATATAGTAACGGCCATTTGTATCCGGCACCGACAGTATAAAAGGCTCGCCGGCCGTGTCCACCCAGGCTGTTGAATAGAGCGTGTCTGCATTGGGCCGTACCACGGTGGTAAACGTCGCGTCGGGAAATGTTTTCTTACTGCTGAACTGGCCTACCGGCGCACCGTTCTCCGTGGATGCGGGTACCGCCGTAAAGGCCTGCCGTGTCAAATCCATTATGACCAGCGGAAACCCGAATACGGTGGCATCATAAGCTATTTGTTGTGCCTCTTGGGGATCAATAGCCTGCTGGACAGGTTTTACCCCGGGAGTACATCCCGCAAATACGGCGCTCACTGTGGCAAGCAATACAGCGAGAATCAGAAAATTATGCAGAAAATTTTTCATACAGCATCACTCCTTTATACCGCGAATTTTATATTAGATCAACGGTCAAAATCACACCGATCAAACCGGAACGCCCTGCATTGATTATAAATAAATTGCTCGTTAATGTGAAAGGGGTGGAACGCTGATTGTATTTGTTCATGCTTTCATATAATATAA
>JAQTLG010000275.1 GCA_028715025.1 Dehalococcoidia bacterium
TCGGAGGCTTCCACGGCGGACGAGATCGTGGTTGTTCCCACACGCTCGCTGCTGCCGGAGGAAAAGGATTGGGCGGTGGCCTTCGCCATCCCGGCCGACTGGGAGGGCATCAAACAGGTCGTGACCATTCATAATCTCAGGGAGCGCAAGCATTATAAAAAAGGCGTTATGCAGGGCGCTACCGACTCTTATACCATCTTCGATAAAGTATTTATCCCCTGGGAGAGGGTATTCGTAGCCGGCGAAACCATTCACGGGGCTGTTGGCGCGCTGCTTTTCGCCCTCTTCCATCGCCACAGCTACTCGGGCTGCAAGCCGGCCATCGGAGACCTGATGCTGGGAACGGTAGCACTGGCGGCGGAGTACAACGGTATCCAGAAAGCGGGCCATGTAAGGGAAAAGCTGGCTGAACTTATTATGATATCCGAGCTCGGTTACGCAGCCGGCTTCACAGCCTCTGAGCTGGGCAAACCTGAGGTCTATATACCGGGCATGGGCTTCATGCCTTACGGCCCCGGCAGCTATATCCCCAATTCTATATACGCCAATGTGGGACGCTGCCTGACCGGCGAGGCGGTCTACCGTGAGGCCGAGATCCTCTGCGATGTGGCAGGCGGCATCCCGGCCACCTTCCCGCATGAAGGCGACTTCCTCAATCCCGAGACTAAAGCGCTGCTGGAGAAATACACCATGCGCAACCCGGACATAAAAGTCGATGACGCCATCAAGCTCTGGATGCATGTTGGCGATATGCTCTGCTCCTCCACCGGCGGCGTAGCGCAGGTCGGCGGTTTCCACGGCGGCGGTTCACCGGTTATGGAACAGATTGCTATAACCACGCAGTATGATATCGAAGCCTGCAAGAAAATGGCTAAGAGGATAGCCGGAATAGAGGGCTAACAAACGTAGGCCGGCCCCGCTAAGCGGGGCCGGCCTCATCTTCTCCGTCCACTGTTATACTTTAACCGATCTTTTTTATTCCCCTGAAAGATGCTGCGATCGTTTTGCGGGTGTAAGGTACAATCCTGCTGTTGCAATGAACTTCATCGGCCAGATAATACTTCTTGATGAAGCCGTTGCGATCAGATGCGATCGACTGTATATCCACATACTGGACATCGATACTTTCACAGAAGGACCTGAGTTTTTCGTTGAATATCCTGGATATCTCACTGCGCTCCCTGGGATTGCCCGCGAAGGGTAAGGCTGTGATGAACTCCTTGCTGGCGGCCGGTGGTATGCCGTGTATGCAGACGTCATAACCTTCGTCCTTTATTCTCTGTATGGCTTTGCCATATCTGGTGACGGTGTTGTCGATCAGTGTATCAATGCCGACCGTTTTGCCGCTCTTGCCGTACTGTAAATAAATATGAACCCTGGCGTCTATCTCACCGAAAACCAGAAACACCACATCTCGTTGCTTATTCACCCTTTTGAGGAAAAGGGCCAGATATTCCGACGATCTGGTGAAGCTTCCCTCCTTGATCAAGTTATGTGCCGTCGCCTGAGATATATGATGCACTAGAAAGGGGCAGCGATAGATGAAGGGCTTAACATGGCTGTCCCCTATGGTATGTATGATGCAGGTATTGAAAAACCGCGCTTTCAGCTTAACCAGCGTATTGAAACAGGCCAGCGGTGGGTACTTGAAGACCATATCCCAGAAAGGGAAATAGACTGAGCCCTGTCTTTGCAGCCAGGCAAGCCTGTGTAGTTCATATTTCTTCTTCAGATCATTCATGGCGGGAGCGATCGGCCGGAACAGCAGATGTAAAACGCCGGGCATTTTCGTTTTTTCGGCCGTATTATCTTATCGCAAGTACCGAACCTTATCAACACTCTTCGTTGGCAACATATCATCACGGTGATACAATGGTCATACGATACATCACGATCGGTTTTCCATCGTAGAAAAAGGCAGGGGGTAGTAAAATGAAGACTGGGTTTATCGGCTATTTCAACAATGCGCCCGAGGTCTCGTCAGGTAAAAAATTATTGCTGATCATCCTGGGAATACTGCTTTTCATCTCTCTTGTCTTGTTCGGTCCGGTAATGGCGCTGCAACAAACCGTATTTAATCCCGATTGTGTAGCTTCATATGTTAACGATCTCGATGTACCAGCCCTCACAAACAGCTGGCTTAAAGAAAATGTGTCTCCCACGAATCCCGTACTGGCCAAATCCGCGGAGCTTGCCATTATCAACTTTGAGCCGCAGATCAAAGAGCTGATGCGGTCCAGTGTGCGGAATATATATGCATATATACTCGATAGCCTGAAGAAAGGTAAATTGCTGGATACGATAGCTGCGCAGAAGCCGGTGGTTGAGAACCTGGCGGCCCATATCCAGGCAATCATGGACCTGCCCGCACTCAGCCCTGTATTTCAAATGCTGGGCGTCAATTCAGAATCAATAACCAAAAATATGGACGCCGGACAGATAAACGGCCTTTTCGATATGCTTGAGCAACTGGCTGCGCTCAAGTCCTTTGTCGTCATCCTCATGTCCAGCATGATACCCCTGCTGCTATTAATGATCGCGTTGGTTATAGCTATTGTCCTCATTGCACGCAGGCCCGGATTCATGTCAGGTGAACTGGGATTAATCTCCGCCACCAGCGGCGCCCTTCAATTTATCATCATCCTTCCAGCTGGCGGCCTGGGTAAGTCACTTGTATCTCAGTTTAATCTGCCTCCACTGATCCGGGATTGGTTGCTGAGATTGGTTCAGGATTTCAACAGTATTGTGATGATATACGGAGGCGCTCTTCTACTGGCCGGCATCGCTCTTATCGTAATATACTATGCGTTGAAACGGGTCAAGCATGCTAAGGGCTCGTAACTACAGGAAACGTTCGAACCTCTCTTTTTTTGCTTTGCAGATAGGACATATCTCGGGAGGGCCATCTCGGGCACAGAGATATCCGCATACTTTACAGCGCCAGACAGGCAACGACACCTGCAGAGGACCCGACGAGGTCGGAGCGGTAATCTTGCGACGAAGCGAACGCGGCGGCCGTCTCTCCGGTATGGAGGTCAGTTCCTGCTTGCCGTCCAGCACGTCTTGAGAAACGTACAGGGCACAGTAGCAGGCCCCGTATTCGACCACATCCTGGTCCCTGTAATCGCAGGGGCATATGATATCCAGGTCTTCGTCCTTTTTACCACTGGCCAGACGGCAGGGACATGAC
>JAQTLG010000276.1 GCA_028715025.1 Dehalococcoidia bacterium
TTTACTCATCGTCCACATCCTTTTTCCCCGACTTTCTCTCAAGTCCCACCTTCAGAGCCTCGGCTATGCTGCCCGCTCTGATTATCTCCAAACCGTCCGGCGCGCGAGGTATTTTTTTTATAGTGGAAGGTATTATGCACCTGGTGAATCCCAGACGGGCGGCCTCAGAGATTCTCCTGTCCATCTGAGGGACGGACCTGAGCTCGCCACTCAACCCTATCTCACCCACCGCCACGGTACCTGGTATGGACCTGGCATCCCGGAAACTGGAGGCTATAGCCATGGCAATGCCCAAATCGGCGGCCGGCTCGGATATCCTTATCCCTCCTGTGACATTAACGATGACATCCTGGTTATACAATCCCACGCCTGCGCGCCTGGTCAGTACGGCACAAATCAGCAAGAGCCTGTTGAAATCCACGCCGTTGCTTATCCTGCGGGGAGGGCCGTAGGCAGCTGAACTGGTGAGCGCCTGTATTTCGACCAGCAGGGGACGGCTGCCTTCCAGGGTCGGCACAACTGCGGCGCCGATGGCGCCGTTTATGTATGACTCCAGGAAAAACTGCGAGGGATTGGCCACTTCAGTCAACCCGGCGCCACCCATTTCGAAAACTCCGACCTCGTTGGTTGATCCGAACCTGTTCTTGGTGCTCCTCAATATACGGTAGCTATTGAATGACTCGCCCTCAAGGCTGAGCACGACATCCACGATATGTTCGAGGGCTTTAGGCCCGGCGATGGACCCGTCCTTGGTAACGTGTCCCGAGATGAAGACCGGCACACCCGTCTTTTTAGACCACCTCAACAGGCGCAGCGTGCACTCCCTGATCTGGTTTATGCTGCCCGGAGCGCCGTTGATATCATCAAGGTAGACGGTCTGGACCGAATCGATCACTACCAGCAACGGCTGCATCGATTCCAATCCTGCCATTATGTTTTCCATGTTGGTCTCGGGGTATACGTACAGCCCATCACCCCTGACACCCAACCTCTCCGCACGCATCCTGAGCTGCTGTGACGATTCTTCTCCCGATACATATACAACTTGGCCTTCCCTGTTTTTAGCAACTGCGTCCGAGACCTGCAGCAGCAGCGTAGACTTACCGATGCCCGGATCGCCGCTTACCAGCACCACGGAACCGGCGACCAACCCACCTCCCAGCACACGGTCCAGCTCACTGATAGTGAGGCTAGTGCGTGAATAGTCGTCACGCTTCAGCTTCACCAGCTCCAGCAGGCGCCCCGCGGTATCCGGCTTGCTTTCGGTTGCACGTTTGCCCGCCGCGATCGTGGTTTCAACCAGGCAGTTCCATTCCTGGCAACCGGGGCAGCGCCCCTCCCATTTGGGGCTTTCTCTGCCGCATTTCTGGCAGACAAACGCCGTTTTGAACTTCTGTTTTTCCAATTTAATACCTGCGCCGTCTGATCACCGGCCAGCAAATGATAACAAAAACAGACATAACTTTCTTATATCAGCCGGTAAAAATATAGGGCGTGCCGTGTGACCGGTCACGCCCTCGTATGATTCGATTGATTTTACGCCGCTTACGGGTTGTTGCTGCCCAGCAGGTGGTTGCCCTCGCCCGCCAGCAACTTGCTCTCTGCGGCGGGCGCCACGGCTTTTTCAAGCTTTCGAATAACTACCTCGGTGCCGTCGTAGTCTACCAGCACCTTGGAGCCGGCCTCGAATTTACCCTGCAAGACACTCTCAGATAATCGGTCCTCAACCTCTTGCTGAATGACACGGCGCAGCGGCCGGGCTCCGAAATCAGGATCGTATCCCTTCTCCGCTATGAATTCCTTGGCGGCGTCGGATATCTCAAGGATTATCTGTTTTTCTCGCATGGAGTTGACCGCCTCTCGGAGCATGAGATCGACTATGAGACGGATATGTTCCTTATTGAGCGCGTGAAAAACCACAGAAGCATCGATACGGTTCAGGAATTCAGGTCTGAAGACCTTTTTCATTTCGCGCATAACGATATCTTTCATATGTTCGTAGGCGGTCTGCCTGTTCTTGACTTCGTCGGAGTGGACGCTGAAGCCCAGGCCCTTATTTTTCTTGATCTCTTCAGCACCTACATTCGATGTCATAACCAGTATGGTATTGCGGAAATCCACCCGCCTGCCCTTGGCATCGGTCAGGTGGCCGTCATCCATGATCTGCAGCAGGATGTCATAAACATTTTTGTGCGCTTTCTCGATCTCGTCGAGAAGGACTACGCAATAAGGATTGCGCCTTACCGCTTCGGTCAACTGCCCACCCTCTTCGTAGCCGATGTATCCCGGAGGCGCGCCGACCAAGCGGGCGACGTTGTGCTGCTCCATGAACTCCGACATGTCCAGCCTGACCATGGCTTCTTCGCTTTTGAACATGAACTTGGCCAGCGCCTTGACCAATGCCGTCTTGCCAACGCCGGTGGGGCCCAGGAAGATGAAGCAGCCCATGGGACGCCTGGCTTCCTTGAGCCCGGCCCTCGCGCGGCGGACGGCCTTGGCAATGGTGATAATGGCCTCGTCCTGCCCCACAATGTCCTGGTGTATGGCCTCCTCCATCTTGAGCAATCGCTCGGACTCGTCCATAGTAAGGCTGATGACAGGTATACCGGTCCACATGCCGACAACTTCGGCGATGTCTTCCTTGGTCACGATAGGAGTCTCCTTCTTCTGTGTATCCTGCCACTCCTGTTCCATATTCTTGATCTTAGCCTGCAGTTGCACCTCACGATCCCGCAGTTCAGCCGCCATCTCGTATTGCTGTGAGCCGATGGCATTGTCCTTATCGCGCCTGACGATCTCCAGTGCCTTCTGCGCCTCGGCTATGCCGATGGGGACCACCCCTTTTTTGATCCTGACACGTGATGCAGCCTCGTCCATTATATCTATGGCCTTGTCCGGCAGGAATCGGTCTGAGATATAGCGCGATGCCATGGAAGCAGCTGCGTTCAGCGCCTCATCGTGGATAATCAGCTTGTGATAATCCTCGTAATGGTGTTTGATGCCTTTTAAGATGAGCACAGTCTGCTCGACGGTCGGCTCATTTACCGTAACAGGTTGGAACCGCCTCTCCAGGCCTGCATCCTTTTCAATATATTTGCGGTATTCGTCCAGGGTAGTGGCGCCGATAAACTGTATTTCGCCCCGCG
>JAQTLG010000277.1 GCA_028715025.1 Dehalococcoidia bacterium
GGTTTCCGCAGGGATGTACATCTCCTGAAGGAGTAATGCATCATGAATCCAAATTGAGTCCATTTCCTCTCAACGATGAAGAGTTAGCTTTATTATGCTGGGCGGGCGCAGGAGTAACAGGCACGATTACCGGAGACCTGCCGACAAGGTATTTCGGCAACATTTTTGGTAGCTGGGTAGGAAAAGCTACTCCCTATCCGTGCAATGTTCACAATACCGGACTATTTTTCACTAATGACAGCGGTACTTATTTATACAATCCGGATCTAGCTGGCAAACATGTAGAAATTGAGGGTGTTAATGATTGGGACAGAATAATCGCACAGTATAAGGGGCACTGTATAAAAATATTAGACGAACGTGTGGAGTTTATTCCTAAACTGCTGGGCAACACGATGAACTGGAACATCAATAAACCAGGCACCACAATATTCATACCGGTTGTTGACCAGACTGCAGAATATATTAATTTCATATTGTCTGTTTATGACCGGGAAGGTCGTGGATACAGGATGGTCGATGATATTAAGAATCAATCAGCCGGATTACAGCAATTCATCGATAATGGACAATTGAAAGGTCCGGATATACCGGTATCTTCAACGGAGACTAATGTTCAATATGGCAACATAGCCCCGGCCTATCTGATGCTTGAAAATATCCACCTTATCGCCGAGGCCATGGGGCTGGGAGCTATCATGTTCAGCGGATATGTTGGACAGATAGTACTGGGAGTAACTCCGTTCAGCAAAGGTCTCGGCTTCCGTGCCTCTACGACCAAGGATGGAAAACTCAATCCGGTTGGACTTGATGGCGTATTTGAAGCATATTGTCCGCCCTACTATAAGAATATGGATGAGGCTGTGGATGCATTTTGCGACAAAAAATATGGTTCAAACGGCATCTATTCTGCCGAATATAGTGGGATGACGCCCTTCAATAACTGGAAAAGCATTCAACCAGATTTTAACAGGCCGTCGGATTTGTCTTTGCGACAAGTCAAAGCTTACTTTAATTATTTATACGAACAGTATGGGAGGGTTCCGGCAACCTTAGATACAATGCTTCTTCCTGTATGGCTGCAGGTCCATCATATTGAGACTGAATTTTATGATAAGTATTTCCATCAAGAAATGATAACGCAGGAACATCGAAATCATATGAAGCTCTGGCACGATATCAAGTAACTTATTAATGAATATAAATATGTAGAAACAAATATTTGCAGACTATTGAATATTGAATATCCTATCATACAGGCGCCTATGAACTGGATCAGTGGCGCTGATCTGGTGGCCGCTGTCAGCAAGGCGGGCGGCATGGGTACACTTGGGCCTAATGCAGGGCAAAAGACACCATGCAATGACGAGAAGGAAGTAGCAGAGCGACTGCGCGGTCAGATTAACAAAGTCAGGAGCCTTACCGACAAACCTTTTGCAGTAAATATTGCCGTTGCATCCGGAGATGCGAAGAAATTCAGTGATGCGTTTGTAAGGACAGTTATTGATGAGAATGTGCCTGTTGCGATTGTAACCATGGGTGGTCCGCAAGTTTATACCAGGGAACTAAAAAATGCCGGGGTGAAAGTTATACAAACCATATCAACTGTGAGACATGGCAAAAGGGCTGAAGCCGAAGGTGTTGATGCTGTTGTTGCTGGTGGCTATGAAAGCGGTGGCCATCTGGGAATTGAAGATCAAACTACTTTGTGTCTTGTTCCACAAGTGGTTGATGCTGTGCATATACCGGTTATTGCGGCGGGAGGGATTACAGATGCCAGGGGTTTGGTGGCGGTGCTTGCGCTGGGTGCACAGGCTGCATACATGGGTACGAGGTTTTTGGCTACATATGAAAGTGATGCACATCCCAATGTGAAGGAAGCTGTACTTAAGGCAAAGGATTCAGATCTCGTGGTGTTGTGTAAGAATAGAGGTGTCGGCATGTCGCGAGTGCTAAAAAATGACTGGAGTAACAAGTTTTACGAGAAGGAGATCGCGGGTGCATCCCTGGAGGAACTCTTAGCCCTCATGGAATCCCACGTAATGACAAAGCCCGGTTATCTGGTTAGTCGCATGTATGTCACGTTTTGCCTCGGCGATGTAGTTCAGGGCTCGGTTTCTGTCAGTGGTGCAGTTGGATCTATTAGCGAATTAATGAGCGCTGGAGATGTGGTAGAACAGATGATGTCACAGGCTAAAAGTCTGCTAAAAAAGCTCAACAAATAGGTACTCAGTACTTTGCATTTGTGTGAGTCAGTCACGATCCATTGCCTGACCTAATGCATTGCCTCTCTGAGATTGCCTCCCAACGTCATTCAGCCACCACCGATCGCGGTAACAAGTTTCACTGAATCGTTTTCACTTAATCTGGTAGTATTCCAAGTGGGTTCGTTATTGACATGGACGACAATAGATTTCTGACGGTCTTTGGGTATTCCTAATAATACAATCAGGTCATTTACAGTACAATTTGCCGGTACTTCGATTGACGAATCACTTGGATATTTTTCCATATTGATATATTTACCGAGAAGCTTGTGATAGTTTAGATTGATTTTCATGCATCTACCCCTGTTACCTTTTCATCTTGCCGAGTGATGTCATCAATATTATGGCGAAATAGTTCGCCAGTTGAGGATCTCCTAATAGCTTCAAATCCCAGTTGTTCATTGCGTCCTGCAGGCCTGTATCTCCTCCCAGCGCAAGGGCTTTAAACGCGATGTTAGCATCTTTCCATACGAATGCCAGGTCGTATTTATTAAATACTTTATCCGTGGAATAAATCCCGTTTTTAAAAGTAAATCTTCTTCCATACTTACCGTCTTCAGTTACCATAACATAAACGAGATTGCGGGGGGTGATAAGTTCCCTTAATGATTTATTGCGTTTAACGGTCATGCCCATCATGAAGCTCAATATATTCAGTAGTATCTGAAACAACATTTCAGGATCACCTCCAGCATTGTTTGATCTATAGCGGGTATATTATTCTCCTGGCTTGTTATCATTATTTTTCAGCACAGGCCAGGAGCGCTCTTTTGACCAGCGTCCTGGCAACCGCCACCATGTATTTATTGTGCTCGAGCGGTTTGGCCTCTGCCACGGCAGCCGCGCCGGCCTCCTCCGCGGCCGCCTCGTCGAGGACAC
>JAQTLG010000278.1 GCA_028715025.1 Dehalococcoidia bacterium
TAGCAGCGGCCGCTGCAAGGTAGAGGGCTATCTGTACTAATAAGGGGATATGCCAGAAAATTTCTAGTGTCGCTTCCATGTTACTCCTTCCGAGATTATTTCCTTAAAACCGCAATATTATATTACTTTTTATTAGCTTGTTCCATCCGCTTTTAAGCTGATATATATCGGCATCCTGTGATGAACAGCAGAGGCAGTGGCGAAGCCTTCGCAATATTTAAGCCGGCGTGTAAACCCTGCCGGCGGCGGCGAACAGCTTAACTATGGAGCTTTCCGGTATCTCCACGCTGCCAAGCTCAGCCTCCCTGCCATCGCAGAAATGGTGGTAGTCGCTGCCACCCGTGGTAAGCAAATCATGGCGCTTGGCCAGACCCACGATCCTGCTGATGGTCCGGCTGTTGTACTGGCCGTAATAAGCCTCGATACCGTCCAGGCCGGCCGTCTTGAGCTCAACAATAATGTTGTCCACATCCGCGATATCGGCGGGATGCGCCAGCACCGCTATGCCGCCCGCCTTCTTAACGATTCTCACCGCATCGACCGGCCCCACTTTCTCCCGTCCCACATAAGCCGGGCCATCTCTGCCTATATATTTGTCGAAGGCCTCCTTCTCATCGGAGATATATCCTTTCTCCAGCATGGCCTGCGCTATATGCGGTCGGCAGATCGATTCGCCCCTGGCCAGGTCCAATACCCTCTGCCAGTCCACAGGCATTCCCAACTCATCCAGCCTTGCCACCATCTTCTGTGCCCTGCCGACGCGGGATTCCCTTATCTTCGCCAGGGATGCCACCAGTTCCTCGTCCTCGTAATTAATAAAATAACCCAGTACATGCAACTCACCCGTGGCAAGGTCCGTATTTATCTCAACGCCCGGGACGACCGTCAGCTTCTTCACACCGGCAGCCGCAGCCAGCGCCCCGCTTACACCGCTGACGCTATCGTGGTCGGTGATGGATAGGACCTCCAGTCCCCGCTCGGCCGCCAGTGTGACCATCTCAGAGGGGGTCAGGCGGCCATCCGAGCCCGTGGTGTGCAGGTGCAGGTCGAACCTCAAGGTTCTATCTCCTCACGCCTGATTCTCTGTATGCCGGCTGCTTTGCCCGTATCCACATTGATATCAAGCAGTATGGCATCCAGCGCCGCAACACCTTTGCCGACAGACAATCTGTGAGGGAGCCCGGTCAGAAAGCTGTTGAGCACATTGTCTACGTCATCGCCTATAATGGAATCGATGGGACCCACCATTCCGATATCTGTGACATAGGCCGTGCCACCGGGCATTATATGGCTGTCAGTGGTGCCTACATGTGTATGGGTTCCCAGCACCGCACTGACGCGTCCGTCCAGATATCGTCCCAGCGCTATTTTCTCGGACGTGGCTTCGGCGTGAAAATCGACTATTATCACTTTGGGCAGGGGCCCCAACGCAGACAGCAGGCCGTCTATGGCGCGGAAGGGGCAATCCGCCGGGCCGACGAATACACGCCCGATCAGGTTTACCACCAGGACGCCGTCGATGATAAGGTAGCCGCGTCCGGCCACGCCGGGCGGGAAGTTGAGCGGACGTATGATGGGCAGGTCCCCGTCCATGCAATTAACGATCTCGCGCTGCGCCCAGATATGGTTCCCGCTGGTTATGACGTCCACGCCGGCGTCAAGCAGCTCCTGCGCAGTTTTGACAGTGATGCCGATGCCGTGTGCGGAATTCTCGCCGTTGGCTATCACAAGATCGACATTGTACTCATTAATTAAGCCTGGCAGAAACTGCTGTAGGGCTCTCCTGCCAGGCTTACCTATAACGTCACCGACAGCCAGGATATTCAAGTATCTACCTCATACCGATCATTTAGCGTAATCTACCGCCCTCACCTCTCGCATAACTGTAACCTTGATCTGTCCGGGATATTCGAGGCTATCCTCGATCTTCTTAACGATATCTCGCGCCAGCCGCATGGCCGCCAGGTCGTCCACCTGTTCGGGCTTGACTATGATACGCACCTCGCGACCGGCCTGAATAGCGAAAGCTTTCTCCACGCCGGGAAAGCTGCTGGCTACGTTCTCCAGCGCCTCAATACGCTTGATGTACTGGTCGAGCGACTCACGCCTGGCCCCCAGTCTGGAGCCGCTGATCTGGTCAGCTGTAGCCAGTATGAAGCCCAGAGAGCTTGTCGTAGTGGCCTCGCCATGGTGCTCGGATATAGCCTGCGACACTTCCACCGACTTGTCCCATTGCTTGACCAGGTTGGCGCCGATCAGCGCGTGCGGTCCTTCCACCTCGTGGTCCACGGCCTTGCCGATATCGTGCAGCAGCGCAGCGCGCTTGGCCAGCGTTACGTTTGCCCCGATCTCAGCGGCCAGCATGCCGGCGATATGCGCCACCTCCAAGCTGTGAGTGAGCACGTTCTGCCCATAGCTGGTTCTGAATTTAAGCCGTCCCAGCAGCTTGACCAGCTCCGGGTGAAGGCCCTGCACTCCGGCTTTGCGGGAAGCCTGTTCTCCCTCAAGTTTTATAGTAGACTCAACCTCCGTTTTGGCCTTGTCCACCACTTCCTCGATCCTGGCCGGATGTATGCGCCCGTCCAGTATAAGGTTTGTGAGAGCGACCCTGGCCACTTCCCTGCGGATGGGATCGAAGCTGGAGATAGTGACCGATTCGGGAGTATCGTCGATGATCAGGTCGACGCCGGTGGCCTGCTCGAGGGCTCGTATGTTTCGTCCTTCACGGCCGATCAGTCTCCCTTTCATATCATCGCTGGGAAGAGGCACATTGGAGACAGTGGTCTCGGATACAACATCAGTGGCGCACCTTTGTATGGTGGTTGCCAGTATGTCCCTGGCTATATTATCGATATCGTCCTTGATGCGGACTTCCCATTCGCGTACGCGGCGGGAGGCATCTTCCTGAATCTCACTTTCAACGGCATTTAAAAGCTGCTGTTTGGCTTCGTCGCTGGACATCCCCGAGATCGCTTCAAGTCGTTGTAGCTGCCGTGTCTTGACCTCCTCCACCTGCTCCCTGACTGTGTCGATCTCCTTCTCCCTTCCGATCAGGCTGCGCTCCCTTCGTTCAAGGGCTTCGAGCTTACGCTCCAGACGCTCTTCACGCTGGCTTGACCGTCTTTCGAGCCGTTGCAGCTCGTAC
>JAQTLG010000279.1 GCA_028715025.1 Dehalococcoidia bacterium
CACCGACGCCGAAGATGGAGACCTCGACGAACTGTCCCGGCCGCTGGCCGAGCTCCTTGCCGTCCTCGAATTTGAACTCGAATACCTTCTCCCGGTCGCTCAGCTTCTCGACCCTGATCAGCTCGGCTGTTCGCGGGAGATGTATGGATTGTTTGGCGGTTAGCTGCATAACCATTTACTTGACCTCCTTGAGCAGGTTGTAAGTCTCAGCCGGGCTGGCGATCTCGGCCAGGCAGGCGATGGCGCAGCGGCCGCAGCCGACGCAGCCCAGGTATTTATATCTCTCCACCAGGTACTTGCCCTTACGGTACATGCGATGGCGGAAGCGCTGCTCCTTATGCTCGCGGAAGTTCTCTCCGCTGGCCACGCTGGCGAATTGCGTGAGCATGCAGCCATCCCAGCGGCGGTAGCGTTCACCGTCCTTGAGATTGAGCGACATCTCGTCCTGCACATCGAAGCAGACGCAGGTGGGGCAGACCATCACGCAGGAGCCGCAGCTGAAGCAGGTGGCGGCCTTGTCCGTGAAGACCTTGCTCTCCCAGGTGGCGTCCAGCAGGCCTGGTATCTGGTCCGGCTTCATTTTCAGCGACACCTTGTATTTTTTCTCAGCGTCCTTGCGAACCTTATTGCGCTTCTCCAGGTCAGCCGGTGTGGCGTCCTTCGTCTTGGCCTTGCCGATCAGGCTGTCGCCCTTGCTGGTGCCGACGGTGACGAAGTAGTCGCCGCCCAGGTCGGTCAGCATAAGGTCGAAGCCCTCGTCCGTGATGTTGGTGCCCATGCTGGCGGCGAAGGCCTTGGGATTGGGCGTCAGGCAGTCTACCCCGATAATAATAGCCTTATTCCTTTTGAGGAAGTAGTTGGGGTCGGGGTCCTTGCCCCCGTAGACGGCATCGAAGAGCAGAATGCCCCGGATGTCGAAGGGGTGCACGCCTATAATGCAAAGTTTCTGCTCGCCCACCAGCGGCTCGACCATGGGCGACTTGCCGACCTCGTACTTCAACACCGTTTCCATCTGCGGGAAGAAGTATTTCTTGGGCGGCAGCAGTGACACGTCGTAATCAAGGCGGAGCTCGCCGCTGCTCTTGAGCGGGCCGAAGTTGAACTTGTTGCCCTGCGCCTTGATGCCGATGACCTCACCCGCAGCCTTCGTCTTGATAAGGTCATCGACGAAGCCTGCCAGGTCCTTCTTGGATATGACCCGGTTCTGCATACACAACTCCTTCAGTTATTTTTTTGTTTGCTGCGCTCAACGTAATGCAGCATATTTAAATATGTTCATATGTAGACACCGGTTAAAGACAGTAAACCGGTTCAACATTTCAATCGGGTAAAAAATAATTAACGGGTCAGCCGTCTGACCGTGTTGCCGCCGGCATCGAGCACGGTTATATCGAGGGGCATGGCGCCGGGCAGCGTGTGGGTTGAGCAGGACATGCAGGGATCGTAAGGCCGCCAGGCCATCTCCACCTGGTTGAGCAGCGATTCCGGTATGTCCTGGCCGGGTTTGATCAGATTTTCGGCCGCTTTTTTAATGGATATGAAGAGAGCGGCCTGGTTATTGGTTGTTCCCACGATCAGATTGCACTTCTTGATACAGCCCTTCTCGTCAGCCACGTAGTGATGGGTGAGAGTTCCGCGTGGCGCCTCCACGATGCCCACGCCCTCGGTCGGTTTGGATGACGGGATATTCCTGATGTTGGGACCCGTGATCTCCCTGTCCTGTGATAGCTCCAGCAGCCTCTCAGCCGCATAGAGCAGTTCGATCAGGCGCGCCCAGTGTGTGGCCAGCGTATGGTGAACCGGCTTGCCGCCCAGTGTAGAGTACATCCTGTCGTACTCCTCCTGTGCAAGAGGGGTAGCCATGCCGTCGGCGGCATTGAGGCGGGAGAGTGGTGTGGCGCGATAGACGCCGCTGTCCTTGCCGTCCACGAAGCCCTTCCAGCCCACCTTCTTGAGGAAGGGGAACTTGGTGTAGCTCCACGGCTCCACGTGTTCCGCTATGTGTTCCAGGTAGTCGCGCGGTGAGTATTTGACGAACTCCTTGCCGGCGGGGTCGACGACCCTGACCTTGCCGTCGTAGAAGTTAACCTGATTCTTATCGTCTACCAGACCCATGTAATAGGTCTGACTGGTGAAGGCGTCGCTGGTTATCATGTCCACGTAGGCCTTGTTCTTGAGCACGATATCGCCGAATACCTTGAGCGAAAGCTGTGCGAAGGCGACATCCCTTCTGGCTATCTCCTCGATCTTTGCCCTGTCTTCTTCCGATATCTGTTTGCTGACGCCGCCGGGCAGGCCGAAGACCGGGTGTATCTGGCGTCCGCCCACGGCCTGTATGATCCAGTGGTTTTCCTTGCGCGTGTTGAGCACCTGTCCCGCCAGCTCCATGCCCACTTTGGCGATCACACCGAGTATGTTACGTTCTGCTACGGGCGCGTCCGGCCCCATGATGAAATCCGGACCTCCAAGTATATAGAAATGGGTGGTGTGGTCGGTGACGTAAAAGGCGCTGTAGAGCAACTCACGGATCTTTTTAGCAGTGCCGGTGGGCTCGGTATGGAACATATCGTCCAGCGCCTTGGTGGCGGCCATGTGGTGCGCTTCGGGGCATACGCCGCAGATGCGCTGGGTGATCTGGGGCATCTCTTCGACCGGGCGGCCCTCGCAGAACTTCTCGAAGCCGCGTAGTTCAGGTATCTGAAGGTAAACGTTGGCCACGCTGCCGTCGTCCTTGAGGAAGATGGTTATCTTGCCGTGTCCTTCAAGCCTGGTGATGGGATCGATGGTGATCTTTCTCATGGCCTGGTCCTTGCCCGTTTCATCATGGAATCGGGCAGGCTGTAGCGGTAGAAGTAACCCGCCGGATCCACAATGCCGTCCAGTATCTTTTGGATCTCGTCGGGATCATTGGAATCGATGATGGAGGCCCATGCCGTAAGAATATGGCTGCCCTGGTCGCGCACGCCTTCCACGGGGCCGTAGCATCCTGTGCAGGGCATGTTGGCCTGAGGGCAGGGGGCGCCGCATCCGCCGCGTGTGCCTATGCCGCAGCAGAGCAGGCCCTGTTCCAGCAGGCATTTATCGGGCTCGGGTATGATCTCGTAGGGCCTGTGGAAGGCCTTGATCTTCTTCTCG
>JAQTLG010000280.1 GCA_028715025.1 Dehalococcoidia bacterium
GTCATGGGTGATAAACTGGACGTTCACGCCAAGCAGGTGATCAATGCCACAGGCGCCTGGGCCGATATATTGCGTGGCAACATAAGGAGGACGAACTCGAAACGGATGCGGCCTCTGCGGGGCAGCCACCTGGTTTTTTCCGCTGAAAGGTTGCCGGTATCCCAGAGTATTGTGATGACGCATCCCACCAGCAAACGGCCCGGTTTCGTATTTCCCTGGGAAGGGCGTGTAATGACCGGCGATACGGACATTGATCATACGGCCGACCTGAACATCGAAGCCGCCTGTACACCGGACGAGACTGATTATCTGCTGGAAAATATACGACACCACTTTCCTGATAGGGATATCACCCGAAAAGATATAGTTGCCTCGTTTTCGGGAGTCCGCCCGGTGGTCGGCTCGGGGAAAAAAGATCCGTCCAGCGAATCAAGGGACCACGTTGTGTGGCTGGAAGACGGCCTGCTGACCGTCACCGGGGGCAAGTTGACCACCTTCCGGCTGATTGCCCTTGATGCTCTTAAAGCCGCCCAACCGTTTCTGGGGAAGTTGCCGGACCTTGATAAAAAACAGCGTGTTTTTTCGCCGGTAAAAGGTATTAGACCTGTTCCTAAAGGCCTTGAACCCGAAATCGTGTTCCGTCTGCAGGGGCGCTACGGTGACCGGGCAAATGACTTGATCGCCGCGGCGAAAACCGGTGAACTGGCGAAGATTCCCGGGACGGAGACTTTGTGGGCTGAGCTGCGGTTTGCAGTACAAAATGAAGCAGTGGTGCACCTTGAAGACCTGATGCTGAGGAGGACCCGCATCGCCCTGCTCCTTGAAAACGGCGGGAAGGCTATGCTGCCCGAAATCAGGGCAATCTGCCAGCTTATACTCGGCTGGGACGATGAAAAATGGTGCAGGGAGGAACAAGAATACCTGGAAACATGGCAGAGATTTTACGCTGTTCAATAACATGTTTTTGTTATGGATTAACATACATACCGATGTTTGTTCAAGAGTAGTAAATCCTAAGGCGACATCGATCCCAATTTTAACCATTTCGGGCATTACTATCAGTTGACCAATTTTGACTGATAATTCGATCTACCCACGCCATCAATTTTTTCACGTAACCAATTCCATAATGCCATAATGCTACCAACGATAAGCAACACCCCACTGAATAACCAAAGCCATGAAGCTAAAAAGAACCCACCTATTCCTGTGATAATCATTAAAACCGCAGCTAACCTGGGTTTAGCTATACTAAGCGATGAACCTGTTATTCCGATCAATGATATTAAAAGAACTAATAGACTTCGTACTGCAATTGGTATACCTGTTGCCTGCAGTGGACCAGTATTTGTTGTCCCCTGCATTGAATCTGCTATCGCCCCAACAATAGTCACTGCGCCCGCAATGAATAATATAAGTGCGGCAATCAATATACCTGCTATGCTTCCTATAATTCCAACTATTAGTGCACCTATCCTTAAGCCATGTTTTTCCTGTTTTATGGCTGAGGTATTTACGCTCATGAAAACCCGGTTTGTGTAATTTGAGCCAGCCACGGGTATAGGGCTATTTATCCAGGCAGAATTTGTCCAGGGCAGTACTATCCTGCAATTTGGACAACTTACCATTGTGTTTTGCACCGTAGCCCTGCAATTCGGGCAGTTCCACAGAAATGGAGATTGGCAGTTATAGCAATAGGGCTTACCAATATAGTTCTGAGAACCACACTTATAACACTGAAATGTCTGCTGCATTTACGTCAGCCTCACTACCGTGGCCATATTATATCGTGTTAGCAAAATAAGTAACACGTATTAAACTATTGAAAGGGCAACTCATATTGGAGTATGCTGTAACAGCGGCGGAACCAGCTTGAAAAGTGGTACAACTATCGGGGCGGGTCAACTTGTTTACGACATAGTTGATAAGGACTCTACTTTAATTTCACTATAGATCGGTAAGAACTATGGACTTATACCGGGGATACCAGCTCTTTATTCACAACATGCTTAAAAGCGCTCGCTTTGAAGTCATCCCCATGAAAGGTGCGGTCGATGAGGCAATGGCACTGCCAGCCGGTTCGGTTGTAACAGTGACCGCCTCGCCCCGCAAGGGCATTGAAGCCACTTTCACACTTTCCGAGGAGCTGGCGAAGCAGGGATTTCATGTGGTGCCTCACATCACAGCGCGGCAGGTGTGTGATAAGTCTCATTTGTGCGAGATTGTGGACAGACTATCAGCGGGCGGATTTGATGATGTCTTCATAATAGGCGGTGATATTGTCGAACCCGTAGGGACTTATGATTCATCGAGAGCGCTTATTGCCGATATAGTCGAGATGGGCAAGCGTCCGCGCTGTATAGGCGTGGCGGCTTATCCCGAGGGACATCCGCTTATTAAACGTGACGCCCTGAGACAGGCGCTTAAGGCCAAACAGCCTCTGGTCAATTACATGGTCACGCAAATTTGTTTCGACCCGCAAATTATAGGTAAATGGCTGGCGGACGTCAGGGCAGATGGAATCACACTCCCTGTATACATCGGAATCCCCGGCATATTAAAGCGCTCCAAGCTGCTGGAGATATCCCTCAGGGTAGGTGTGGGCGATTCCACACGTTTTTTAAAGAATCACTGGGGCATGATGGCCAGGCTATTGCAGCATGATATGTACAACCCGGATAACCTCATAAAGAAAATCACGGGATTGGCCGGAGATCGGGCTGTGGCCGGTTTTCATATATATACGTTCAACCAGTGTCTCTCCACCAGACAATGGCGACAGAGAGCTTTGAAACGCTACAGGACTTAATGGTATTTATCGTGAATAAACCCGCTATGATTCAGTTTGCACCAAGATGTATGTAAATGATTACTTTTATCATGTTATACTTAGTTGATACATTACCTGAAGTACAAGGGTAGGAGGTAAATAGTGATGGTTAGATTACCCCAAATTACTGTAACTATGGTTGTCTTGCTGATTATGATTGCCGTTATGGTATCCTGTGCTCCCACTGCCCCCTCTCCCGCAGTATCGGTCGGCAATGTCAAAGCTCTTAACGCCGCGTTGGAGAGCAGTGGGTGCACTTTGAAAACTGCGCCGTTTGTACATGTGGACTTGATCCAATTGT
>JAQTLG010000281.1 GCA_028715025.1 Dehalococcoidia bacterium
TCTGAAGGCGGCCCAGCAGCCAGGTTCCGGTATTGGAAAGTCCCTTGTAGTCGAGGTCGACCGGATTCTGTGTGGCCAGCAGAATGCCCAGGCCGAAGGCCCTGGCCTGCTTGAGAAGGGTCAGCAACGGCTGTTTTGAGGGGGGATTCGCTACGGGCGGGAAATAGCCGAAGATCTCGTCCATATACAGCATGGCGCGCAGGCTGGTGGTTCCCGGCTGCTGGCGCATCCAGGCCAGCACCTGGTTGAGCAACAGGGATACGAAGAACATGCGCTCTGCGTCGCCGAGATGCGCGATGGAGAAGATCGACATGCGCGGCTTGCCCGAGGGGCTGTAGAGTATCTGCCCGATGTCGAGCGCTTCGCCCTCCATCCAGGCGCTGAAGCCGGGCGCCGCCAGTAGGTTATTGATCAGCATGGCCAGTTCGAACCTGTCTTTGGCCGGGTAGAACGAATCGAGGTCCATGACGCCGATCTTGCTGACGGGCGGTGACTGCACCTGCTGTATGAGGGCTGCCAGGTCGAGGTCGATGCCCTGCCTCCAGGCGTTATCCAGTATGGTCGATACCAGGATATGCTCGCGGCTCTTGATGGGGTCCGCCTCCTTGCCGATCAGCCCCAGCAGGCTGGTGACCGTGGAATTGATCCTGTCCCTCAATAGCTCGCTGTCCTCGAGCAGCGCCGCAGGGGGTGCGGCGAACGATTTCAAGATAGAGATGGGGATGCCCGCCGTGCTGCCGGGCGTGTAGATCACGAAATCGGCCGCCTGCCTGAGCCTGGCGATGCGGTCGCCGCTCTCTCCCCAGGATTCAAGCCCTTTTTTCCACAGCTCGGCCTGTTTGGCCGCGAAGTCCTGCGGTGAAAGACCCTTGCGGCGCGCGTCGTCCTCGTTGATCCACGGCAGGAAGTCCTCTCCCCTCAACTGGGGGAAGGTCAATAACATATTCGGCATATCCCCTTTGGGATCTATGATGATGGCCGGTATGCCGTCTATGGCCGCCTCCTCAAGAATGGATATACACAGGCCTGTCTTGCCGCTGCCGGTCATGCCCACGCATACGCCGTGCGTCACAAGGTCCCTGGAATCATAGAGGATGAGCTGCTCGCCCGATTTCTTATTGGCCAGGTCGTATTCCCTGCCGATATAGAATGCTCCCAGCTTCTCGAAGTCTTCCATCTTTCACTGCCTCCCTGTTTAAGAACTGGTTTTAACTTCATCCGAGATATCGCCGCCGCTTTGCGCCCGGCGCTGTTTCTGCTGCTCCTGCTCCAGGTATTCCATGGCGAATTCGCTGAATTTTATTACCCTGCCGTTCCTGACGCGCTTCTCGGGCTGTTCGATATAGATGTTGAACATCTCGTCCAGGTCGATATCCACGCACAGGTCCAGCACCACTTTCTTGCCCCACTCGAAACCTTCGCGGAAAGGATTTTTATCGTGATATTCGGGTTTGTGTATATCGGTGAACAGTATTTTTACTTTTCTCATGGCTTCCTTGTGGTATCACGAAAATAAGATACGGTAATTTTCCCTCAGCTCAACTTAATAATAAGGTGTTGCCGTTCAACTGCGCAAGCCCGTCGCCGGGCTCTAAACCAGCGGGATGGTGGTGCCGGTGGCCGTGGCGACAAGCTTGCCCTCCTGGTTCGTCACCTTGATCTCGGAGATGCATACACGCTTGCCGCTTTTCATTACCCGGCATTCCGCCGTCAGCTCATCCTGTACACCGACAGCGGCTATGAAATGGATATTGAATTGCGATGCAACGTTGGGATTGATCACCGAGTTAGTGGCATAGGCGAAAGCCTGGTCCGCCACCGCGGAGATAATGCCGCCGAAGATCATGCCGTTGAAATTGATATATTCCGGCTTCATCGGCATGGACACGCGGGCATGCCCGGGGGAAAGCTCCAGCAACCTCATTTCCAGGAATCCTGCAACCGGCTCATTTTTACCCAGCTCAAGCAAGTGTTTCAATTTGTCCGGCATATCTCTGACACATCCTTCATATTTTATGCATAAACAATGGGCTTGTGCTATTATAGTACACGTTTTGCTCGGTCGGGGATATTGGAGACTGGCCAACCACGTATGAAAAAAACGCTACCTGGCAAGCGGTTCATTATCTGTATAACATTGGCTGCAGTTGTAACGCTGCTGCTTTCAGGCCTTGTGGACCCATACCGGTCGGATGCTGATCCCGGCATAATGCGCTGGGATACGGTCAGTACGCCCAATTCGGTCCCCAATAGAAATGACGTCCTGAATCCTTATATCAACAACAGCTTCACGGGCAGCGAGATACGCGACCTTGCGGTCGCTGATGACGGCAAGACGCTGCTGGCTGCAGTCACGGTGGACAACAGGACGATCGCCGCCGCCAATAATCCGGGCCCGCTGGGCGTTCTTTATAACACAGCCAACAGCGGCATATCCTGGAACACCGCTGCGTACAGAGTGCTGGCGGGCAACGCAGCCTGGTCAGCGGATAAACATGTTTACCATGTCGCCGTCGCACCTGACGATGCTAAAATCTGGGCGGTCACAGCAGGCACCCAGGCCACCGGTCCGGTTGAGCTCTGGGTAACTACCAACGGCGGTGCTGAATGGCACAATGCCGGCGTCCCCGCCATGGCAGCTGCCGGCGAAGCCATCGGCGCCATTGATATCTCCATGGACTACGGGACCGGGCGCGATTACGCCGTCGGCACGCGCAGCGGAGCGGGGAACGGCAGGCTGTTTATCATGAAGGGCGCAGGTTTCGGCTCCTGGGTGCAGCAGCAGGCCCCTGAAGCTAACATCGATTATTTCGCCATGAAATTCTCGCCGACTTACAACGGGGACAACTCCGTTGTCATGATCTATGCCGATGTCAACGCTACCAACTACAATGTCGGTCTGCGCGACATGAGCAGCAACTCCATGCTGTCCTACGTTTTCCCCGGAGCGGGTGTGGAGGTCTCGACCACGGCTAACGCCTCGCCGTCTTACGATAACCTGGCTGTGGCGGACCTGAGCCTTCCTTCCGATTACAGCGGCATGTCGCCGGCCCTCAGGCGCGCCTTCGTCAGCCTGTATGCCCCGTTTCCCGATGCGGCCAACGCTACCGGCGTATTCAGGATCGATA
>JAQTLG010000282.1 GCA_028715025.1 Dehalococcoidia bacterium
TTGGTCGGGGTGGGACTGTGGTCTATACCAACCGGCAGCACGGCCATCCCCATCCACGATATACTGGCCATCCTGCAGGCAAGGATATTTGCACCTGAAAAAGCCGACGCCTATTCGGCTATCTACAACACGATTATCTGCGATATCCGCCTGCCGCGCATCATCATGGCCGGGCTTACCGGAGCCGCACTGGCGGTGGCGGGCGCGGCCTACCAGGGTATGTTCCGCAACCCGCTGGCCGATCCCTATCTTACAGGCATCTCGCAGGGGGCGGCCCTCGGGGCCGTTGCCGGATTTCTGCTTCCGGCCGCCGTGCCTGCCGCCCTGGTGCCCGTGCTGGCCTTCCTGGGCGCCGTACTCAGCGTGGCAGCGGTCTACTCCATAGCGAGAACGGGCCGCACACTACCCGTCACCACCCTGATACTGGGCGGCGTGGCAGTGGGGGCGTTTTTAGCCTCGATCACTTCATATCTCATCATCGTCTCGGATGAAAAGGTGCACGGCATCGTTTTCTGGCTGCTGGGCACCTTCTCCCTGGCCGACTGGTGGCGGGTGGCGATCATGATACCCTATATTCTGGCCGGAGCGGTGGTGCTGCTGCTCATGGCGCGTCCTCTCAATGTCATGCAGCTGGACGAGGAGCAGGCCGAACAGCTGGGCATAAACGTCGAGCGCACCAAGCTGATCATTCTGGCGGCTGCCACCCTTACGACTGCTGCAGCCGTATGCTTCTGTGGCGCCATCGGTTTCGTCGGCATCATCATACCTCACGCCGTGAGGATGACCTGCGGGCCGGACTACCGCCTGCTGCTGCCCATATCGCTGCTGGGGGGAGCCGCTTTCCTGATACTGGCGGACACAGCAGCCAGGACCATCATGGCCCCGACGGAGATCCCTGTAGGCATCATCACGGCCATCATCGGCACGCCCTTTTTCCTCTACCTGCTCAACCAGAAGAAAAAGGCGGTGTTTTAATGCCGGTCATATCCCTGTTCAAAGCAGGCTTCAGATACGGCAAAAGGACGGCTCTTCGCGATATCACGCTGCAGACCCGGCCGGGCGAATTCTTAACGGTAATCGGACCGAACGGCTCAGGTAAAAGCACGCTGCTCAAGGGAATATGCGGGCTGCTGAGGCCGTTCGAAGGATCGATCAGCCTGGATGGACGGCCGCTGGGCGGCTACAGCCGTACAGATATCGCCCGCAATATCGCCCTGATGCCGCAGAGCGCTTTCCTGCCCGAGCTTTTCACGGCTATGGAGATCGTGTTGATGGGCCGCACACCTCACCTGGGACTGCTCAGATACGAGGGCAGCAGCGATATTCTGGCGGCGGCCAACGCCATGGAGGCCACGGAGACCTCACAGCTGGCAGGACGGCGCATCAACCAGATTTCGGGCGGCGAGCGGCAGAGGGTTCTGATCGCCCGCTCACTGGCGCAGGAGGCAGGGATACTGCTGCTGGATGAGCCCACAGCCAGTCTGGATATCAACTACCAGGCAGGCATACTGGATTTCCTTAAAAAGCTCTGCCGGGACAAGGGGCTCACCATCGTCTCAGCCCTGCACGATGTCAACCTGGCCTCTCAGTTCGGCGACCGTATTATCGTCCTCAAGGACGCCGCCGTTTATACGGAGGGCGGGCCGAATGAAGTTATCAATAGTCATACATTGCAGGAGGTCTTCGGAGTCAACGTCGCTGTCTACGCCCACCCGGCCAACGGACTGCCCACAGCTCTGATAACATCAGCCGCTGAAAGGGAGCTCAAATAATGGAGCTTTCAGGCCTGTATATACTGTGTATGGCCCTGCTGCTGGATGCATTGATCGGGGAGGCTTCCAATCCCTGGCATCCCGTGGCCTGGCTCGGCAAGCTCATCTCCCTCGAGCTTAAATTCGAGCCGCCCAAGGGTCCCCGCCGACAACTAATTTTCGGGACCGTCATCGTCGTTACGACCTGCATCGCGATAACCGTCCCTCTCTGGCTCGGCCTTACACTCCTGCCCAGCCTCAATCCTGTCATCTATATATTTATTTCAGCATATCTGTTCAAAAACACCTTCGCCCTGAGAGGGCTGTGGCAGGCCGTGGAAGATGTCAGGCTGTGCCTGCAACGCAACGATGCGGCAGAGGCCAGGCGGAAGGCAAGGTCGCTGGTCAGCCGGGACGCCTCTGGCTTATCGGATGAACAGCTTATGTCAGCGGCCGTCGAGTCCTGCGCTGAAAACCTGTGTGACAGCTTCATAGCGCCGCTCTTTTATTACGCCATTCTGGGCCTGCCGGGGGCCCTGATATATCGCATCGTAAATACCTTCGATGCCATGATCGGGTATCACGGACGCTGGGAATACACGGGCAGAGTCGCAGCCCGCCTGGATGACGCCCTCAATTTCATCCCCGCCCGCCTGAGCGCACTGCTGATAGTTGCCGCTTCGGGAATTTGCCGGGCTGATCCTGCAGGAAGCTGGCGGACAATGCTCAAACAGCACGGCAGGACCGCGAGCCCCAACGCAGGCTGGACCATGTGCTCCATGGCAGGCTCGTTAGGCATCGAACTTGAAAAAAGCGGCGAATATACATTAAACGGTGGCGGCGCCGCCCTGTCGGGCGCCGTTATATCTCGATCGCAGGATATAATGCTGACATCCGCAGGCATATGGGGGCTAATGATTGCCGTAGTGGAGGCGCTGATTGGGCTTGCGCGTTAATCCCAGTATACACAATCTGCCGCCCATCGAACACGGAGGAGCGGGCTACGCCGGGCTGAAAGAGGCCGGCCTGTTGGACTTCAGTACCTGCTGCAATCCCTACGGGCCACCGCAGGAAATATACCGCGCCCTGCGCGCAACAAATATCGGAGACTATCCCGATCCACACTCAGGCGAGCTCGTGGCATCCCTGGCCGGCAGCCTGGGAACATCCTCCGACAGGGTCATAATCGGCAGCGGCTCGACCGAGATCATCAGGCTGTCCGCTTTAGCCTATCTGGCGGCGGGTGATAAGGTCGTCATACCATCGCCGACTTATGGTGAATACGCACTGGCCGCCGGGATCGCAGGATGCGTTATCGTCAGATATAAACTACGCGAGGACCGGGACTTCCGGTTGAGCATGGATGACTTAG
>JAQTLG010000283.1 GCA_028715025.1 Dehalococcoidia bacterium
CGGGAGGCTACGCCACCTCCTTTGTACGCGGACGTTACGAGTTCGAGGTCGCCCTGCACGGTCTTTCCGGGCTGGGGGACAGGGATAACCAGGGACCTAACTGGAAGTTGCTGAGCGCCAGCGACGTGGCCCCCAAGGTGGACTTTCTGCACATCCCTGACGTGTTCAAAGGATATTACCCCGACTTCGAGCTGACCCTTCCCGTCGGACGTGAGAAACACGAGGACGTGCTGTGCCGGCAGTTTCCCCGAGAGAAAGAGGGAATTAAGAAATATATATCCATTGTGTTTGACTTCGCCGATCAGGCGCTCAGGGCCAACCGCATCGGTATGAAGGCGGTCATGCAGGATCCCGGGCCGTTCTCCACACTGATGACGTATTACGGCAAATCACTGGCCCAGGTGATCGACCCGCTGATAAAGGATGAGAAGCTGAGGGCGGTGCTGGGTCAGACCTGGGGCTATTACGCACTGCCTCCCTCCAAGCTCTCGTTCCTCGTCTACACACTCGGCATGGCCTCTTATATAAGGTTCGGCATGTCCCATATCAGGGGCACGTCCCAGGCGCTGTCGCAGGCATTTATAGACGCTATTGAAGAAAACGGAGGAAAGGTATGGCTGAACAATGGCGTCAAACGCATATTGACTTCCCGTGGCCGTGTGAGCGGCGTCCTCACCGACGACGGCACCGAACTATCGACCCGGTATGTTGTCTGCAATGCCAATCCGATCACAGCGGCGCTGCAGCTGCTGGGGCGCGACAGAGTGCCGGGGTGGTATCTCAACCGGCTGGGCGCATGGTCCGGCGGGGCGTCGACCTTCAACGTTTACCTGGGAGTGGACTGCGATTCCCGTAAGCTGGGGCTGGATGTGCATGAGAATTTTGTCAATGTATCTTATGACCTGGAAAAGCAGTATGCCGGTATGAAGAGCTCGGTAGATTTCCAGCCGGACGGCATAGCCGTGACGGCCTACAGCATCGGCGATAAAACGGTTGCTCCCCCCGGAGCTTCCTCGTTAGTCATCACGTCCATCGCCTATGCGGAGCCGTGGCTGAAGCTCAGTCCTCAGGAATATCAGGAAGCCAAGAACAGGCTGGCCGGCAGGATGATAAGGCTGGCCGAGAAGGCGGCGCCGGGATTAAGCCGGCACATCGAGGCCGTCGAGATAGCCACCCCTCTGACCAACATACGCTATACAGGAAATCCGGGCGGCAGCATCGTCGGATTCGACCAGAACTATCAGGGCACGGGCAGCGACCACCTGCCGCAGCGTGGCCCGGTGGAGGGGCTGTATTTCGCCGGCGCATGGGTCAATATCGGAGGAGGATTCGAGCCCTGCATAGCTTCGGGCGCCATAGCCGCGCGCCAGGTCATTAAGGACATGGACCGCGGAGGATGGGAAGCTGCGGACATCGAAAAAGTAAGGTCGATAGTGGAGAAGCAGGCCGCCGACGCCCATGAGCTGA
Organism: Dehalococcoidia bacterium; assembly: GCA_028715025.1. Classification (GTDB taxonomy): domain Bacteria; phylum Chloroflexota; class Dehalococcoidia; order GIF9; family UBA5629; genus CAIMUM01. Next base: position 1,468 of record JAQTLG010000283.1, read on the forward strand.
AGAACCCGCTGGCCGGACAGGGCAGGAAAGTCGACGCGGTCCATCCCGGGCGTCTCACCTTGAAAGTTAAGGAGATCATCGAGGAGACCGCCAGCGCCAGGACGTTGCGCATGGTCTCCAGCGACGGAAAATTGCCCCTCTTCAAAGCCGGGCAATATATCAATCTATTCGTTAAAGTCGGAAAAGTACTGACGTCCAGGCCTTACAGCATCTCTTCCGTGCCGGGCAAATCACATTTCGACCTCACCGTGCGCAGGGTGGACAAAGGATTCGTCTCGGACTACCTGCTGAAGAAAGTCAGCGTTGGAGATGAGTTCGAGTCCACCGGCCCGGCCGGCAACTTCTATTATGAGCCGCTGATGGACTCCAACAGCCTGGTCTTCCTGGCGGGCGGCAGCGGCATAACACCCTTAATGTCTATGATCCGGCATGCTGCGGTTAAAAAACTTCCTTTAAAAATACATTTGCTCTATGGCAGCCGCAAGCCGGACGACATCATCTTCAAGAAAGAGCTAGACCGTATTGCAACCCGCAATGCCAATATTAAAGTTGATTACGTTATAAGCGAACCGCCGGCAAGCTGGAAAGGGGCCAGGGGCTTCCTCGATGCAAAGGCAATAGCCAGACTGGTCGGCTCCCTTAAGGAAAAGACGTTCTATATCTGCGGTCCGGCGCCCATGTACGCGCTGTGCGAATCCGCGCTGATCGAGTTGGGGGTCCCGCTGCGCCGCATTCACAGGGAGGTCTACGGCCCGCCGGCCCGTGTCGCGGATGAGAAAGGCTGGCCGAAAGGAGCCGATCTGGATGCCGAATACACGGTTATCGAGGAGGGCACCGGCCGTAAAATCAAGGCCAGGTCAGGCGAGCCACTGATGGCCGCGCTGGAGAGGTCGGGCATCGTGATACCTGCCGTGTGCAGGTCGGGGGAATGCACCGCCTGCCGCACCAGGCTGATCTCAGGAAAGGTATTTATGCCGGAGCGCGTGCACCGCAGGCTGAGCGACGTCAAGAGCGGTTATATCCATCCCTGCATGACCTATCCGCTGGGCGACCTGCGCATCAGGATCTAAAAAGACACCTCGAAATTTCTGTGGAGGCATAATGCAGAAGGGGCAGCTTTGCAGCTGCCCCTTCTCTTTTTCATCGATGCCGGTTACTTATTTTTCCCTTTTCCGTTACCATTCCCTTTCCCGTTACCGGCAGCGTTATTATCGGTGCTGTTATCGCTGCCACCCATGTGGGAATTGGTATTAAAAGGTTTCTGCAGACCGGGGGCATGATCGATACCCTTGCCGGGCACCCCCCTGCTCCGGAGTATGCCGGCTTTAGTCAGGATCTCGTCAATCCAGGTGGCGAGTGAGACCGAGACCTCTGCGCTGGTTGCCGTCACTGCTGCCCCGGTAGCAGAAGTCGCGGTGGCAGTTGCTTTACTGGTTAGCGGGCCGGGCAGGTCGGAAGACAGCACAGTGTAAATCTTAGTTGCCGTCAGTGAAGAACCGGAGGCTAGGGTAGTGTCGCTGAGAGTAACAGCTCCCAGCCTCGAGTCGGTCAGGGCAAGGCTGCTCAGGGCCGCCTCACCGTTGTTGGTGATCGTATAGGTGTAAGTGATATTGTCTCCCACGGAAGCTGACGAAGCGCCGGCGGACATG
>JAQTLG010000284.1 GCA_028715025.1 Dehalococcoidia bacterium
TGGCCTGCGTGTGAAAATGGCCGGGCATATCTCTGGTAAGTTAATTGGAGCCCTGTCCCGGATATCGTTTCGTGTGAATGTAAGCCGGAGGTGTTAGTGAATTGCTGTTCTCGATGTTGCTCTCAATCATAAATATTGCAATGAGTATAACTGCAAAGACCAACAAGTCTATGAAGGATCTGATTAAGGTTCGCAACTGTGCATACGTAATGATGACTAGGGATGGGAAAATTGGCAGGCGCTTTATCTTCAGAAACGGAAGGTATTCATCGGATAAGGTGCTTAAAGACTATGACCTGGCCTTCGTGTTTAAAAACGCCGATGTCGGATTCAAAACACTGGCTCTGGGTGGGGCGACGGGCATACCCGAAGCAATAAATAACTGGAACCTGAAGCTTGTAGGAAATGTCGACATCGCCACCTTCTTCCAAATAATGATCGGAGTATCAATGGGAATAATGAAAAGGTAACAATAAAGAAAACGACTCTGTAAAACTACTTGTCTCGATAGGTGGCGGCGGCTGAGGCAACCAATCACAGTTTCTGCGCAGTTATCCCGGCGGCAAATCAGCTAAAACGACGGAGGAATCACATGACCAAGGAATCGGAGATTCAAACACAACGAATGGTTGAGATGTTCGACAACCTCAAGTCGGACAAGTATCCGCTGAAGGAGTATAAATATGTCGGAGAAAGGGGACCGCGCAGAATAGACGGCCCTCCCAAGGCAATGGGAGCAGCTGATTACTGCATGGATATACAGCTGCCGGGCATGCTTTATATGCGTTTCCTCATGTCACCCCATCCGCATGCCAGGATACTCCGGATGGATACCAGCAAGGCTGAGAAGCTGCCGGGCGTAAGGCATGTGCTGCGCTACGACGATCCGGAAATACCCGAATCCGCCAACCTGGGAAACATCGCCGGATCTTTCGGTAACGACAAGCCGCTCTCGGGCGCTGCCCACTTCGAGGGAGAGCTGATAGGCGCCGCTGTTGCAGCCGAGACCGAGGCCATCGCCGAGGAGGCGCTCTCACTGATCGAGGTCGACTGGGAGGAGCGGCCCTTCAACCTGGACCCGGTGGCGGCCAGCGATCCCTCCGCGCCTCTCAGTTTCCCGGAGCGCTATATCGACGGCAATCACTGGAACAGGGGCTTTTTTGACACAATAACGAAGGGCGATCCGGCAAAGGGATTTGACGAGGCGGACAGAGTTATCGAGTTCAAGCTCACACGCGCTGCCCATACCTGGATCGGCCCCGAACGGCCCTGCGGGGTCTTTAAATGGAACGGCGACTACCCCGAAATATGGCTGAAGAACCAGCGCGGCCACCTTCCTAAACGCCAGATCTCAACCTGGTACGGCGGTATACCTTTGAATACAATCCAGGTCCATATGCCTTATCAGGGTGCGAGCTTCGGAGGCTGGTCCTGCGTGGACTGGAGCCTGGGCGGCATGTATTGCGCCGGCCTCGTGGCCAGGCGGACCAAAAGGCCTGTCAAGTATATATTCAACCGCCGTGAGGATTTCTATGGCGGCTCTATGGACGAGGGCACGTATTTAATTAAAGTGGGGTGTAAAAACGACGGTACCATCACGGCGGTCGACGCGACAGCCTACCTCGTCAACGCCATCTGGCCGGTCTTCCACGCGGGGGCGCATTTCAACGAAAACACTAAAGTAGCCAATATGAGAAGCCAGACCAAATCGGTCTGGATCAACAAGGGGCCCACCGTTCCCGTGCGCTGCGAGATGCTGCCCACCTGCCTGACCCTGACGATGGTGATGGACCACGTCGCGGCCGAGTTGGGAATGGACCCCATCGAAGTGGCTCTGAAAAACGACGGCTGCGACGGCCGCGAAATGGCCTCACTTGTTGATGAAAAAAAAGAGCGTGGATTTGAGAACCGGGACAGCCTGAGGGAATGCATCGAGAAAGGCAAGGCAGCATTTAAATGGGACGATTCGTGGCATAAGCCGGGCACCAGGAAACTGCCCAATGGCCGCATGCACGGCGTGGGATTTACCTGGGGTCAGGAATGGGCCGATTCGCTGGGCGGCGGTGAATTCGCCATACGCATCGAACGAGGGGACGGCACCGCCACACTGCAATCACTGGGCGTCGATCACGGCGTGGAAGCCGAAAATACGTATTGCCGCGTTGCGGCCGACGAACTCGGCTTTCGCCTGCAGGACGTCAACTACAACTCGCACTATGATCCAGGGTTCGTGAGGATGACGCCGGGCTCTTCCACCAACCTGTCGGCCAATGCCTGGGCAGTGAGGCACACAGCCAGAATACTGAAACAGAAAATACTGGAGGCTGTTACCAGCCCGACGGCGCCATCCCAGCGCGGCAGCTTCCAGCCAGCCTTCCCCGATATCAAACCCGAAGAACTTGATATTAAAAATAGCCAGATCTTCGTCAAGGCCGATCCTTCCAGACGCATGCCCATATCTGAGTATGTTAAGCACGGCGGGCCCACGGGTCCCATAACAGCAACTGAGATCCTGGGAGCAAGGACTGCTTTTACCGAACCATTGTACGCTGTCGGATATCACGCCCAGGAGGGCGGCTACAGCCCCCTCAGCCCCAGGCCACGCTTCTGTAGACAGGCGCATTTCATAGAGGTCGAGGTGGACACCGAGACCGGCGATATCATCGTCACCAGGGTGGTCAATGTTAACGACGTGGGCAAGGCCATAAATCCTATGAGCTGCGAGGGGCAGCAGTACGGCGGCACAGTAATGGGTGTGGGCAGGGGCAAGTTCGAAGAGGTGATACACGACCCGATCACCGGCGTGATGCTCAACGGTAACCTGCTCGATTACAAGATAGCCACCACGCTTGATACTGGACCTATCTCGACAATACTGGTGGAGACCGGCATGGGCTATGGACCTTATGGATCAACCGGTATAGGTGAGGACATAGGGACCGTCATACCCGGCCTGATGGCGCCAGCGGTCTACAACGCCATAGGGGTCTGGATCGAAGACTTCCCCATCACACCGGACAAGGTGCTGAAAGCCCTGGGAAAAATATAGCTAAAAATCAAAGCTTCGAAAGAGGAGGACGAGAACTTGAGTAAAGAGACT
>JAQTLG010000285.1 GCA_028715025.1 Dehalococcoidia bacterium
CAGAATTTGAACGGCCTTTTGTCTCAGGCCCGGATGAAGACGAATTAAAACCTATACCTGTATGGAGATGTCGTGGTCCCTGAGATCGGTAAGTATCTCAAAGGCCGCACGATGTTTGGTATAAAGCAGTTCAGATACGCCCTTATTATGCCCCTGTTTATAAGTGATCATGAGCTCGCACGATGCCAGTTTGCTGTTGAGGCAGTGCTTGCTCCCGCCCGGCGGATTGTAGTAATTAAGGCCGGCGAACAGCTCTTTAGGGGCGTGCATGCGGCCCTTGATATCGACATCGTCGTCTGATGAGGCGAAATGCCAGTCGAAATAGGTGAACCTGCCCTCCGCTCTGATCGTCTGCATTACGTTGTTGAGCTTGTATTCCCGGCCTTTATGCCTGAGCGTGATGAGCGTCATGCGGGGTGTCCAGACAGGCCCTATCTTAACCCGGGCTGTGGCGACCTCAAGGAAGCTCTCCGGGCTGTTATCGAATCCGGCGACCTGCCCCCAGGCGTAAAGGTCGGTATGTTTGGAGCCCCAGTTATGGTTCTGGCTGCCTATCCAGTTCTCGATTTTGATCTGGTTGCTGTCGACTTCCAGATTGCCGTTGAAGCGGGCCATGGGAAGTGGAACGCAGAGCTTGGCTTTAGGGAAATTGCCCGAGTACATTTTCATGGGCAGCGGGAAGATGGGCTGGCTGTCCCCGCTGTATTTTAGGTCCCAGGTGATCGTATGGTTGTGTGAAGTGGCGTCTCCCTTGAGTCGGTCTTTATGCAGAAAGGCATCGCCGATCCTTACATCGAGGCCCGAGCGGCTGAACGAGCACTGGCCGATATGCATCTCTTTTTTTACAGCCGTGGTGGATGAGGTCTCGCCGTTAAAGTAGACCGCCCAGAGCTCACCGATAGCCTTTTCGGGATGGCCGTGGGGATTGAATATGGTGTATCTTATCCAGAAAGCCAGGGGTCGCTCAGGATGATTGGCGCGCAGGAAATAGCTCTCGTAGTGTCCTGCCCGTTGTCCCGGCTGGTAAATAGCGCTATTGGCGGCGCCCAACCAGTCTTTCTCTGTTATCTTCATCATTAACCTCCCGGAGCCTCATAATCATAACGTAAAACAGGTTAAAACTAAATACCGCCCTCGATACAATATTCCCGCAGTGTGTTAAGTGCCGTGAAGAACTCCTTCATCATGGTACCCACGGGGTACATGCCGCGCCTGGTGACTGAGATTATTCCGTTTTTCTCCTGGATAACGCCAGCTGTTTTAAAGAATAGCAATTCCGCCCACAGCCTGTCGTGGATATCCGAATCGAAACGCTGTCTGAACTGCAGCGTGTTCAGGCTCATGCCGAAGAACCTGGTCAGCATGTAATAACGGTATTGCTCGGTGGCGGAGAGATGACGTGTGCGGACAATGGGCAATCTATCTTCCGCGATCAGCTTATGATAGCCGTCCAGCGAGAAAGAATTAACCAGGAAATCGCCTCTCAGGAAGCTGACGGACCCTGCGCCGACGCCGATATAGTCGTCGTAATCGATAATATATTCGTCGATCATCAGGTCGCCGCGCGAGAAGCACCAGGCCGTAGATGCTTTGTATCCACCGTCCAGCAGCTCCTGCAGGATTATCTCGTAATACTGCTGTTCACGTTTGGTATCCACCCTGCGGAACTTTTTGGTCAGCGCATCCAGTTTATGGGGAGAAGGCATGAGAGGATAAAATGTGGCCTGGTCGGCGCCGAGGTCTTTGAAGATTTTGATATCGGAGCGGAACTGCTCCGTCGTCTGTGTGGGGAAGTTGAACATGAGGTCCACGTTGACCGTATCGAATTTGCCCTGCGCCAGCTTAATCTTCTGAATGGAGTCCTCGCCCTTGAAGAGCGTCCTGCCCATGGCCTTGAGCAGTGAGTCGTCGAAGCTCTGAACACCGATGGAGAGACGATTGACTCCCAGCTGTTTCAGCTGATCAACAGTCTCCGGCGTCAGTTCGCGCGGCGTGGTCTCAAGCGAGATGCGCCTGATCTCGAATTTCAATCTGAGGAAGTCGATGAAACCGGAAAGCTCGTCCATGAGTACGGTGGGCGTGCCGCCGCCGAAATAGAAGTCGTTGAATTTAAAACCCAGCGCGGCGTACATGTCGACTTCCCGGCGCAGGTCCCTGAAGTAAGCGCGGACCTGGTCCTCTTTGAACAGGTAACGATTGAAGCAGCAGAAGGGACACAGCGTTTTGCAAAAGGGGATGTGGATATAGAGCGAGACATCGCCTCCGCGCTGACGTCCTGCAAGGGCAATATGAGTGGTATCGATGTCACCTGTGAACCTGAGGAAGCTTTTACCGGATCGGCGGACAACGGCGCCGACAAACCAGGGGATCATGGGGCAAATTATACCTTATAACAGTCTCCCCTGCCTTCTCCGTCCCGGCAAGCTCTTTACTGCAGCGCCCTGGACCTCAGGTCGGGGCAGGTAGTCCAGTCGGTTATCGGCAGCAGCCGTCCGCGCTCAATTTTGAAGATCATGGTCTGGTCCGGCGCAGGCATATTGGCCGAAAACGAATAGACAGTCATGCCCAGGGGTTTGAAGTCCTCTAATTTGAGGAACTCATCCCGCAATGTAATGCCGTTGAGCTTCTCCCAGCCCTGCTCTTTGACTACCTGGTTCATGCAGTGACCTATGGTGTACATGACCGGCCACACATCAAGATAGCCGATTGTCCGCTCTGAAGGCTTTCTGCCGTTTTTATCGAAGGCCGTGAGGGCTTTGACTATGCCATCGACCTCAGACATGGACCAGGAAGCTATACTGCGCGGGCCGACCATTCCCTCAACCAGCGGTCCACCCAGGATTACGGATGACTCGTCAATGCCCCAGGGACCGGTAGCACGATGAACCTTGCCCGGCGCCGTGCTGTAGAGATCATGGTTGAGCATATCCAGGGATGCAGCGGCCGAGCTGATTACGATAGGGCCCTGCCCCAGGGTATTATCGTAGACCCAGTTGGCGCCCGCATCCCTGATTTTTTGCATGTGCTGCGTGACATCCTTCTCATCCGGCTTAAATACGTCTTCATAGACAAGCTCAACGCCCCTGG
>JAQTLG010000286.1 GCA_028715025.1 Dehalococcoidia bacterium
AGTGGGACTGCAGACCAATGCCTGGAACAAGTCGGGCATGGTCACCCCCGATGACTACACTGTGGCGCTTATGCCGATGTTCCATGCCTACGGCTTCAACGGCGTGATTGGCAGTTCGCTTGGTAACCGCAACCCTCTGGCCATCGTGGCCAATCCGAGGGACCTGGACGATGTGATAGCAACGATTAAGAAGGTCCGGCCCGGATCCATGCCCGGCGTGCCGACGCTCTTCATTGGCCTGATGGAGCACCCGGAAGTTAAAGCAGGTAAGGTGGATTTCTCCTGTTTGAAATACTGCCTCTCCGGCGCTATTCCGCTGATGGTTGAGACCAAGCAGCGATGGGAAGCCATGACCGGGGCACCCATTCTCGAGGCCTACGGATTGACGGAGTCTACAGTTGTGTTTACTGTTGGCCCGCTCAAGGGTCAATGGAAGGAGGGCGCTGTCGGCCTGCCCCTGCCCGATGTGATAATTAAATTTATGGATGTGACAGATCCTGATAAGGAGCTGCCATACGGCGAGGAAGGCGAAGTTGTCGGCAAAGGTCCGCAGATTATGCAGGGATACTGGAACAATCCCAAGGGTACCGCGGAGATGGTAAAGGATGGCTGGCTCTATACGGGTGATATCGGCTATATGGACAAAGATGGGTACCTCTACCTGACGTCCCGCAAGAAGGACCTGATCAAGCCCAGCGGTCACCAGGTATGGCCGAAAGAAGTGGAGGAAGTCCTGGCCACTCATCCTGCTGTAGCCGAGGCGTGTGTAGCGGGAATACCGGACGCCAAACAGGTTGAGGCGGTTAAGGCCTGGGTAATCCTGCTCCCCGGACAGAAGGTAACCGAGGGGGAGCTCCAAACCTATTGCAGGGACAAACTGACAGCTTACAAGGTGCCCAAGTACATCGAGTTCCGCGACGTACTGCCCAAGACGCTGGTCGGCAAAATACTGAGAAGGGTCTTGCAGGATGAGGAAAAAGCTAAACAGTCCAAGTAACAAAACTGTTTAAAATAATATTTTTCAGGAGGACATGAATGACCGAGTATCCATGGTTCAAGCATTACGATAAGGGTGTGCCTAAAACGCTCCAGCCGTATCCCGACAAGAAGCTTTACGAGGACGTTGCTGATGTGGCCAGGGAAAGGCCCGGGCATAAAATGATCTGGTTCAAGGGCAGGTGGATGACCTATAAGGAGGTCGATCACCTGAGCGACGTACTGGCCGCCGGGCTTGTGGCGCAGGGGGTCAAGAAAGGGGACCGTGTTGTCATGCTTATGCCCAATTGTCCCAATATCGTTATCAGCCAGCTTGCCATCTGGAAAGCGGGAGCCATCGCGGTGCCGGTCAATCCGCTTTACAGCGAAGGTGAGCTTGAGTTTGCGCTCAAGGAATGCGGCGCCGAAGTTGCCATTGTGCTGACCGCATTTTACGACCTTGTGAAGAAAATCCAGGCACGCAGCAAGCTACGGTTGCTTATCGTTACCAGTGTCAAAGAGTACCTGTCTCCTTTTGTAAAATTCATGTTTACGTTGCTGATGGAGAAGAAGCAGGGACAATACCTGGAAAAAGTGCAGGGGAACGATATCTGGCTGCAGGACTTGATGAAGAAACACGCCGGCGATAAGAAACCTGATGTCAAGGTGAGCGGCAAAGACACCGGCCTGCTGCTGTTCAGTGGCGGAACGACCGGTACGCCCAAAGCGGTGATGCTGAGCCATGAGGCCATATTCATGAACGGCCGGCAGATACATTCCTGGTCCGAGCCCCTCGCTACGGATTGGACGGATGCGCTCGTGTTGCTGATGCCTTTCTTCCATGTTTACGGCAATGTAATTCTGCTGTCCATTGCCATAGCCGGCCGTTATCCCACGGCGCTTATCCCCAACCCCCGCGAGGTAAAGGATGTTCTGGCTACGATTAAGAAGGTCAAACCGGCCTTTTTCCCGGCCATCTCAGCCATTTTTATCGGCCTTATGAACAGGCCTGAGGTCAAATCAGGCAAAATCGATTTCAAAACCATGAAGTCATCGGTGGCTGCTGCCGCTCCTCTGCTGCCGGAGACCAAGAGGCAGTGGGAGTTGGTCACAGGCGGCAAGATCGTGGAAGCTTACGGCCTCACGGAATCGGGCGTTCTTGCCATGGGTCCCTTCCTGGGAAAATGGAAGGAGGGGGCGGTCGGCATGCCCACCCCTGATACCGTTCTTAAGATCGTCGATATAGATACGGGAAAAACCGAGCTTAAGGCCGGAGAAGCGGGCGAGATTATAGCCAAGGGGCCGCACATCATGCAGGGTTACTGGAACCGTCCTGAAGCTACTGCAGAGATGCTGCGCGACGGCTGGCTTTACACGGGCGATATAGGTTACCTGGATGAGGATGGGTACCTCTTTATAACATCCCGCAAGAAGGATCTGATCAAACCCAGTGGTCATCAGGTCTTCCCTGTGGAGATCGAGGAGATCATCGCTCAGCATCCCGCGGTGCTCGAGGTTGGTGTAGCCGGTGTGCCCGATGCCGCCCAGGGCGAGGCCGTGAAAGCATGGATAGTGCTAAGAACGGAACAATCATGCACGGTCGAGGAGATACAGGTCTTTTGCCGTGAGAAGCTGACTGCCTACAAGGTGCCCAAACACGTGGAGTTCCGCGATGCCCTGCCCAAGACTATGGTGGGCAAGGTGCTGAGGCGTGTGCTGCAGGAGGAGGACCGGGCCAAGGGCAAGTAAATGCTGATGAGACAGCGGCGGGATACTTAATCCCGCCGCTGCTTTTTTATAAAGTTCATGACCTCTTTGAGGCTGAATGTGCCCTCCATCGGCCCCAGCCTGGATGCGGCCAGAGCACCCATGGCATTGGCTAATCTGGCTGTCTCATACAGCGGCAGATTATCGAGGTAGCCGCTGATGAAGCCGGCGTCGAAGCAGTCGCCCGCGCCGGTGGGATCAATGGCATTTACTTTGAAACCCGGAACATCGAAGGTGGATTTGCGGGTGAATACACGGCAGCCGCTGTCCCCTTGTTTAAGCACCACAATTTTTGCTCCCCACTCAATCAGGCGTAGGCAAGCAGT
>JAQTLG010000287.1 GCA_028715025.1 Dehalococcoidia bacterium
TTTAGATGAAGCATTTTAATGTTGCCGTGATAGCCCTTATAGCAACGGTTCTTGCTCTGCTGCCCGCGTCTCTTTCCTGCAGTAGCTCAAGCGGGGCGGATATTTATCTGGAGGGTGTCAGCATCGGTTCGCTCTCATCCGGGGGTAAACCGATCAGCGGTTTGCCCGTGCAGGGAGTCAATATAGTGATCAAGGCCAAGACTACCAAGGTCCTGGTCAGCCAGTCAGGCGGCATGACGACGATCAGATTGCAGCCCTCCAACGCTGTCATCACCAGCAGTTCGGACGGCATCTCCTTCACCGGCATAGAGGCTGATCAGATCGAGATCAAGTGGAATACGACTACCACGAAATAGCTCTATGGACATACTGGCAGGATTGAATGCGGCCCAGCGTGAGGCCGTTCAGTATATTAAAGGGCCACTGCTGATACTGGCGGGTCCGGGCAGTGGCAAGACGCGGGTTATCACCCACCGCATAGCTTATCTGGTTAAAACCACAGGAGTCAGCCCCCGCCATATCATGGCCGTCACCTTCACCAACAAGGCTGCCCGCGAGATGCAGCAACGCCTGCAAAAGCTGCTCGGCAGCTTGTCAGAACAGGTATGGGCCGGAACATTTCACGCCATTTGCGCACGCATCCTGCGCAGGGACGGCAAGTCCCTGGGACTCGACACCAACTTTGTTATTTACGATGAGGAAGATCAGCAGAGCCTGGTCAAACAGTGTCTGCTCGATCTCGACCTGGACCCCAGGCAGTACAATCCACAGAAAATCCGCAACGCTATCAGCCAGGCCAAGAGCCAGCAGATTACGCATGACGGCCTGACTGCCAGGGCCAGAAGTCCCTGGGACGATATTGTATGCCGTGTCTATGAGCGCTACCAGGAGCAGCTCGGACAGAGCAACGCCGCCGATTTCGACGACCTCCTGATGAAGGTCGTGCAGCTGTTTGAGAAACACCCGGCAGCCCTGGAGAAATACCGTTCCCGCTACCTTCACCTGCTGGTTGATGAGTTCCAGGATACCAACCTGATTCAATATAAGCTGATACGCCTGCTGGGCGGCAAACATCGCAATGTCTGCGTCGTCGGCGATCCCGACCAGTCTATTTACTCCTGGAGATTCGCTGATATACGCAATATACTGAGCTTTGAGAAGGACTTCCCGGACGCCAGGGTCATCGTCCTGGAGCAGAACTACAGATCCACTAAGAATATTCTGGGGGCAGCCTCGGCCATCATATCCGCCAACAAGAAGCGTAAAGAAAAAGACCTCTGGACGGATAACACAGAGGGCACGCCCGTTTTTCTGGTTAAGACCTACAACGAGCAGGAAGAGGCGCAATTCGTGGCAAACGAGATCCTGAAATTGAGCGGCAGCGATAGCATCAAGCCGGGAGACTGTGTGGTGATGTATCGCACCAACGCACAGTCGCGCGCTGTAGAAGAGGCCTTTATGCGCTACGGGCTCAAGTACAAGCTGGTGGGCGGCACACGTTTCTACCAGCGCCGTGAGATAAAGGACACCATTGCCTATCTGCGTGTCATACAAAATCCTTTCGATAATATCAGCCTGTCGCGCATTATACGGATACCCGGCCGTGGCATAGGGGCGAAAACCCTGTCCGACCTCACCAACTGGGCGCGGGAAAACAACCTTTCTCTGTTTACCGCAGTCAAAGCGGTCAACGAGGGAGGAGGCCCGGGATTCGGCGCAAAGATAAACACCGCCCTGGCAGGCTTCTACCGCATGCTCAACGACCTGATTATGGAGGGGCAGCAGCTTAACCTGATCAAACTGATTGACACCGTGCTGGAGAGGTCGGGATACCGTGAGACGATCAGGGGTGAGGAGGACGGTGAGGAGCGATGGGAAAATATACAGGAGCTGCGCACCGTTGCAGCCGATTATGACGATCTCCCGCCTGGGGAGGGGCTGGCGCCGTTCCTGGAGAAGGTCAGCCTGGTGGCAGACACCGACGAGATCGAAAGCAGGGAGGACACCGTCACACTGATAACCCTGCATCAGGCCAAAGGCCTGGAGTTCCCCATCGTGTTCATCGTGGGACTGGAGGAGGGGCTGTTGCCGCACAGGCGCTCCATGGAAGAGGGTGGTGATGAGCTCGAGGAGGAGCGCCGCCTCTGCTATGTCGGAGTGACGCGCGCGGAGCGCAACGTATACCTGATGCACACTGTCCGGCGAGCCATCTTTGGCATGAGCTCGGAAAGCACTCCCTCCAGGTTCCTGGATGATCTGCCGGAACACCTGGTAGAACGCAAAGGCATGATCCCGGGTGAGGAGCAACCGGGCGGGAACGTGAGAGTACGCGCAAAGCGCTGGCGAGACGAGGATGAAGGCATCAACATCGCTGACCTCCTGGCAAAAAAGAGCGGCCTCCCGCAACCATCTGCGGGACTGGCGGAGGTAAATCCCGGTGACCGTGTACGCCATGCCAAATTCGGCGACGGTCAGGTTATAGGTGTCAGGGTGACCGGGCAGGACCGCGAGGTTATCGTGGCTTTCGAAGATAGCGGCGTTAAAAAGCTGCTGCTCAGCATGGCGCCGCTCGAGAAAATCTGATTAATACACTCGAATCAATGTATCTACGCTGGCCGCAATGGATCCCTTAGAAGGCCTCAACCCCGCTCAGAAAAGGGCTGTACAGACGGTGGAAGGCCCGCTATTGGTGTATGCCGGCCCGGGCAGCGGCAAGACGCGGGTCATCGTTCACCGCATCGCCTATATGATTTCCCGCGCCGGTATCAACCCACGACACATCCTGGCCATGACATTCTCCCGCCGGGCCGCTGCAGAGATGCAGAAGCGCCTTGCAGAAATATTTAATGATCGACCTGCTGTGACGGTCAGCACCATCCATGCCGCCTGCCTGCGCATACTTGGCAGGGAAGGTGTGCCCGGCATGGGCACCGGCTTCACTGTGTATGATGACGAAGAGGGCAACAAGCTTATCAGGCAATGTATAGCCAAAGCCGGATTGAACATGGAAGAAACCAATCTCCGCCGCATAAAGGGATTGATCAGCCAGCTAAAGGTCAGCG
>JAQTLG010000288.1 GCA_028715025.1 Dehalococcoidia bacterium
CGCCGGCCTCAGCCTGCAAAAGGTGGATATCGTGCAGGTAGATATCTGCGTGACTGCTGTTGGTTACCTCCAGGCGCATTAAAAGAAAAGGCCTGTCATCGTACAGATTGATCAGGTAAGCCAGCTCCAGCCCGTCTGTGCGGCCGGAGCTGGTGAAACGATATTGCCTGCCCCTGCCATGGACATCTTCCAGAGGCTGGCTGTCGCTCGCGGTTTTCCCTCCGGCAAAGCCGGCAGTGAGTTTTTTTCCGTACGGAGTGGCATAGCTGAGTCCGATGAGGGCGTCGGCAATCGAGAGGGCGGCATTGTCGCGGCGGTCTGCGCTGATCCTGCCGCTTCTAGTGTCAAAAGAGATGCGCCAGAGCTGATTTTCGACTACTTGTCCTTTATCTTCCATCGCTGTCAACCTTAAGTCTTATTTTTATCGCTGTATATCATCGCCGCGGGATTATTCTGATGGCATGTATCTCGCGCTCTGCGCTATGTGTATATATAAGCAACTGGTTTTCGGTATCGCTCACGCTCGAGCCGTCCGACAGGTTGACATCGTAACCACTGGGATATTGATAATCGGGGACAAAGACCTCTGTCGGCTTATCAACGGCCGGATCGTGGCGGAACTCGAACTCGAAGATTCGCTTCCTTATATCAAATGATATCCTCAGCGGCTGGCCGGCAATAGCCCGTGGATAGGGCCTGACCACTGCCTGCAGCGCGCGTCCTCCTGAATTGATATCGGCAAGATCCTTGCGCTGGTCCAGCCCGTAAATAGAGAAATCCTCCAGGTTCCAGTGATCGCCGTATTTATTATCGTTGAAAGCGTCATAGGTCCAGAGGTTGTAGCTGAGCAGGTTGGCATCCAGCGCCTTAAACAGGCGGTCCCACTCCTTGATATGCGCAGTGTAATTCCCAGTCCGATAGGCTTCCCTTTTATTCATATCGTAACAGATGCCTATCTCCCCTATGACCGTCGGCACTCCCCCGCATAACCCGTTCCCGAGCTCCTTGATACGCCGCATCTGATCATTGAATGACCTCTGCACCATTCCGGGTGTCCCTATCACAGCACGGTCGGTCAACTTATCGTGGCTTACCAGCGCGTTGGGGAAGAAATGGTACGCTTTTGTGATCCAATGCACATCGTCATACCAGTGTGGCTTATACACGACATGCTTGCTATTATCGGCGCCCATATGCGGGGGACGATAGTCCACATTGGGCGGCGTGACAAGTATCATAGCCCGGGGATCAACCGTGTGAATCGTATCTGCAAAGCGTTCAAAATAAGGCTTCTGGCAATCATCTGTAAAGTTGACCTCCCTGCCGTTCCTGATTGAAAAATAGTCGGGTTGCAGCAGCGCCGGCTTGCCCGCCTTATCGATGTCCCATACTCCGTTGGCCTTCCAGATGCAATTATAGCCCTCTTTCCATGCTTTTACACCGCCTGGATTAATTAATCTTGTGTCCAGTTGTTTGGGGGGGAAAGCTCGCCAGACCTCAACATTCTGAGCAAAGCCGGCGGCCAGCAGCATACCCTGGTACGCAGTGGGCGAATCTCCTTTCTTATATAAGTACCAGCGTGTAGAATTCAGGTCACGGCAAGCGATATAGCCGCAATAAGGTTCGTTCATCGTGTCATAGCCCAGCAAGGCAGGCAGGCCTTTCAACCTTTCAGCAACTTTTTTATAGGCTTGCAGCAGGTGACCCTGCAAGTATTCCTGTACAGGCTGGCTGTCTACCTTTGTAGCAGGCGCGAAGTCGTTGCCGCCGAAGAAAAGTGTGAACATGGTAGCAGCCGCCATTTTGAACCCGTTAGTGGCCCAGATCTGGGGCGAGTAATCCGAGCCGTATTCCTGGTGTGTAATGGCGGCGCCGGTCTCCTTGAATTTGGTGACATCGAGACCGACGACATCAAATGTCCAGCCCGGCGCCCCGCAGCCTCCTGTGAAGCGGCTCCAGACGTCCTGGCGCGTTTCGATGTACAGAAGCAGACCGTGTTCACCCGCCTTTTCAACCATTTTATACAGGTAATCGAGATACTCCTCGTCGTAAATGCCCGGACCCGCGTGCTCAAGGGCCTCCCAGGGCACAAGGAACCGGAAAAATGTGAGACCCCAGCGCTTCAGTCTACTGAAATGCTCGTCTGCTTCAGCCAGCGGGAAGGGCCGGCCCACGAAGGATACGTTGCGATGGTCGAAGAAACCCTCCCTGATATGTGTAGAGCCGTCCGGCTTAAATGGAACTTTGGCATCCAGGTTAGCGCCGCGCAGGATGACCGTCCTGCCGTAATCATCCTTAAAGTTAACGCCTTCTATCCTGATCATTACTGCTTCTTGCCTCCCGATCTATCAGGTTGCACGTCCTTATCACTTAATCAGGGTTTCTTGTTTGTAAAGTATTTTTTCTCGATGGCCAGCAGCTTGTTAAGCCGGCGCCGGTGTTTATCCTCGCCGCTGAACTCGGCATTAAGAAAGGCTGTAACTATCTCTGCAGCCAGCTCAATGCCTATTATCCGGGCGCCCAGGCAGAGCATATTCATATCCACATGCTCCACACCCTGGTGCGCCGAAAAAGTATCATGGCATACGCAGGCTCGAACGCCCTCCACCTTGTTGGCGGTGATACAGACCCCTACTCCACTGCCGCATATAAGAACACCTCGCCAGGCCTTTCCTGATGCAACGGCCTGCGCCGCCGCGCCGGCGTAATCAGGGTAATCGTCGGCAGCGTCATAGGTCAGAGGCCCAACATCCACAATATCGTACCTGCCCTGCAAACGCCTGATAAGTTCACCCTTCATCTCAAAGCCGACATGATCTGAACCAAAGGCAACAACCTGTTTCATCTGTGTTTTTCCTCCGCCGGCGGAAATTTATTTTGATTTCTCCAGTATCAGGACCTCATATGGATATACTTCAAAACTCTCGCTGCCGATTGCTGTGCCGCCGCTACGGTACGTGCCCAGCAGCACGTTCCACTGGCCGGCCGGTGTACAGGTATGCGAGAGCCTGTCTGCCGAGAAATTCAGCATAACATAGACCTTATTGTTCTGGAATGTCC
>JAQTLG010000289.1 GCA_028715025.1 Dehalococcoidia bacterium
CGGCCACCTTTTGTACGAGCCTCTCGTACTTCCTCCGGTAGGTTATCAGGTCGGCGATGCTGACGATCTGGATACCATACTTTTCCGCCATTTTCTCAAGCTGAGGCAGCCTCGCCATTGATCCGTCCTCATTGAGTATCTCGCAGATGACCCCGGCCGGATAAAGCCCGGCCATCCTGGCCAGGTCGACAACGGCCTCGGTATGCCCCGCGCGCACCAACACACCACCTTCTCTGGCCCTGAGGGGGAATATGTGGCCCGGACGGGCGATGTCCTCCGCCCGTGTTTTAGAGTCCAGCACGGCCTTAACCGTCGCAGACCTGTCGAACGCCGATATGCCGCTGGTGGTCTTGTTTTTCGCCTCTATCGATACGGTGAATGCCGTGGTGTATTTAGACGTGTTCTCCTGTACCATAGGCGGGATCTGCAGCTCATCCAGCCGCTTGCCTATGATAGGCATGCAGACCAGCCCGCGGGCATGAGTGACCATGAAATTGATCAACTGTGGAGTGACTTTCTCCGCCGCAATGGCCAGGTCGCCTTCGTTTTCCCGGTTTTCATCGTCAACAATGATGATGAATTTGCCGGCAGAGACGTCTTTAATAATGTCAGGTATAGGTGATAATGCCATTGAGTTTACCTCGCTTTCAGATAATCATACTGATCCAATAAGCTGATTATACCCTCTTGCTTGCCGGGATGGTAAAATTTTTCGATGTATTTTGCTATTATGTCTACTTCCAAATTGACCTTGTTGCCCTGTTTCAACCTCCCCAGGTTGGTCTTCTGCCTCGAGAAAGACACCAGGGACACAGAAAACTGTGAAGTGCCGCATTCGATTACCGTGAGGCTGACGCCGTTCACCGCGATAAAACATTTTTTCACCAGGTATTTTAATATCTCTTCGGGCGCGTTGACACTCATAATAACAGCTTCACCTTCGGGTACCATCGACGCTACTTTGCCCACGGCATCCACATGTCCCTGAACAAAATGCCCGCCGAAACGGCCCTGGGCCGATAGGGCGCGCTCCAGGTTGACCTGATCGCCCACATGTAAATCCCCGATATTGGTCAATCTCCTGGTCTCGGGCATAATCTCAACAGTGAAAGCTGATTTCGTGATATCGATGACTGTCAGGCATGCCCCATTGACGGAGATGCTGTCGCCCAGGGCAGTGCCAGGCAGCACGACGTTGGCCTGCACGGTCAGGCTTTTGGCACTGAGTTGCTGAACGGAACCTGTCTCTTCTATGATCCCCGTAAACATTTACAATCCTCAGGTATACCCGCTGATCAATAGCTCGTTATCGAATCTTTCGACTTTTATATCCTTTAGTTGCAACGCATTCTTGACCCTATCAACGCCCCGTCCACTGACCGCGGTTTTGGCCTCCTCACCACCTATTATAATCGGCGCGATAAAAGCGAGCACCTTATCTACCAGGTGATGGTCGAACGCGTAGCCCAGCAGACAGCTTCCGCCCTCGATCATGACCGTTGTGATCTGCCTCTGGCCCAGGGCTTTCAGAAGCTCGGAGATATCGATCAAGCCTTTGTCGGACTTGAGCACCATATATTCAGTTCCTTCCCGTTTCTTTTTCAGTATCTCTTTATCGAACTGACCTTCTGCCACCGCCACCAGCGTTTTACCCGGCTCCGAGAACACCCTGGCCGTGGCTGGAACACGACCCCTGCCGTCCACTATCACCCGCAGCGGCTGTAGTTTAGCACGTCCGCACCTGCCGCTGAATCCGCGCGCCGTCAACTGGGGATCATCGGCGATAACAGTTTGGGCGCCGACCATGATGGCGTCGACGCTGTGCCGCTGGCCGTGGGCATAGTTACGCGCTTCCTCGCTGGTTATCCACTTAGAATCGCCCGTCCTGGTGGCGATCTTGCCGTCCATACTCATGGCAAACTTGGCGATAACGAATGGAACCCCCGTTTTAATATACTTGAAATAGCCTTCGTTGATCTCCCTGGCTTTCTGCTCATACTCCCCGATTTTCGTTATTATGCCTGCCGCCTTGAGGCACGCGATACCTTTACCTGAAACCAGCGGATTTGGGTCGGTCACTGCGATATTAACCTCTGAGATTCCGGCACTAATAATAGCCTCGGTGCAGGGCGGGGTTTTGCCTTGGTGGCAACACGGCTCGAGAGTCACGTACATCGTTGCGCCATGGGCCATTTCGCCGGCCTGGTTAAGCGCCATGATCTCAGCATGCTCCATACCCGGTTGCTGCGTATGTCCCAGACCGACAACCAACCCATCCCTCTCGATCACAGCTCCCACCGCGGGGTTAGGGCTGGTGTAACCCAGCGCCAGCTCAGCAAGTGAGAGAGCATAAGCCATGAAATCAAGCGGACGGCTCAACATATACGTTACTACACCCTGTACTTCGAACCGGCAGGATAATCGGTGTAAATGGAGCCTGTTTTGAATGAGGACAATCGATGCAGGTTCAAATACCGGTCAATTTTAACATCACCACATTCCCTTAGCAAAAAGAACCGGCTTCCTTATGTCAGACATAAGGAAGCCGGTCACGCTCGAGTTAAGTTTAGTTCATTTCATAGACCATAGTGATGGTCACCTGGAATTCCAGCTCTCCGGCACTGATAGGAGTCGGAGATGCAGCCGCTTCTAAAGCTGAATATTTCATGGAGTAATTTCCGACCATGGGCGGCATGTAGCTGGTGTCCTCGGACACATACAGCACCTTGCCCAGCCTAGTCCCGGATGCCTGTGCAATCTGCTTGGCTTTCTCCATCGCATACTGCACGGCCTTCTCGCGGGCTATCTTGTAGTAAGGGGTGGGATCGTCAACCGTGAATGTTATTCCATTGATCCTGATAAGATCGCCCCCCGCCACAACGGCTTTATCTATGATAGACCCGGCCTTGTCGATTTCCCTGATCTTACAAGCAACCGTATTAGTCACCCTGTAGCCAACTACGACGTAAGTGTCCTGATTATCGTCCCAGCGGGTGACCTGCTGGATGTTATACTGGCTTGTCTGGATATCTTTGTCGGCTATACCACTTTCCTTG
>JAQTLG010000290.1 GCA_028715025.1 Dehalococcoidia bacterium
TAAAGTCGTTCCTATCTGTATTCACATG
The DNA here is from genome assembly GCA_028715025.1 of Dehalococcoidia bacterium. Lineage (GTDB taxonomy): Bacteria > Chloroflexota > Dehalococcoidia > GIF9 > UBA5629 > CAIMUM01. Next base: position 29 of record JAQTLG010000290.1, read on the forward strand.
ATAGGAAAAGGTATCATCCGATATGGCCACCAGACCTTTGGCCAGTTCTTTCATGTCCACGAACGTACATCCATCATGACACCAGAAAATAGACCCCTCCGGCACTTTAGCCAGGAACTTACCTGTCTGCTCTTTTATTTTGGGTTGCTCCTTTTGTTTTGCTTGGGGTTTCACTTTTTTCAGCATACTCATACCTCCTTATCTTTATGATTATGCGCTTACTTTATGTCAGGCTCGAGGACAAAACAACAGTACCCGATGGAACCAGACTCGCTCTGAAATCAACTGGCCCCACATTGGGCTGAACCTTGCACCTGCAGCCAATGGCAATGTGGGGTGGCACCACTACATCTTTCCCCACCAATGTGATGGCGCAATCGCCAGGCAGGGGATGACTCCCCAAACCTATATAGGAGGACCTTCCTGCCTGTACTCCATCATCTATAATGCAACTATCTACGACGCTGTGATAACCGACAACGGTATTTGCTATGACTACCGAATTCCTGACGATAGCGTGCTCCTCAAAGTGCACGCCAGGCGATAGAACGGAGTACTCTACACGACCCCTGATTATGCAACCTGGGCTTATCAAGCTATTCACAACCTTGCCATCTTTGCTCCCCTCAGGCATTGGTAGGGCAGATTTATCTCTGCAAACAGGCCCTTTGCCATCAATACTGAAGCGTGGACATGCTATGAGAAGCTCCATATTGGCTTGACAATAGGCTTCTACGGTGCCAATATCCTGCCAGCATCCGTTTAATTCGTAAGCGAAGACCCTGTCATGCTTTACCATACCGGGGAGAACAGCATAACCAAAATCATGAGGCGAATCTGTAATAAGGGCATCTTCAACTAGTCGATTGGCGAGGATATCTTTATTGAAAACATAGATACCCATTGATGCCATAGTACTCAACGGCCTTGAGGACTTCTCTACGAATTCCTGAATTCGGCCTTCATCATTAACAACCACGGTGCCAAAGCGATGAGCTTCTGCCATGGGCACCCTCATGACCCCTACCACCGCGTCTGCCGCCATCTTCTCATGGAAAGCGACCATCTTGCAATAGTCCATTCTGTAAACATGGTCTCCGGCGAGTACAAGTACGCTATTGCCCAATTGCCTGCCCAAATAAGCCAGATTCTGATAACCTGCGTCCGATGTTCTTGTGTATGAGCCAGATTCGGGCTGCAAAGCGAAAATGCTGGCCAAGCCAGCTTTTTCCACTGCCCACTCTCCCAGGTAATCCGCCATATAGCTACGCTGATAATCCACCAGAACCCCGATGCTTCTGACCTGCGAGTGTATACAGTTACTCAAACTAAAATCGATGACGCGTAACTTCCCCGCGAACGGAAGTGATGGCTTTGGTCTCAAGTTACAGAGAACGTCCATCCTCTCTCTTTACCCTCCAGCGAGGATTATCCCCAGTACTCTTTCCATTTGACGCTCCTTGTTTCTTTTCTGTAGGGCACCAACGCAACGCTATGTATTCTATTAAATAGCCCATAAATAAGTTATATAATTAGGAGGGAAAATGTTGCGAAATCATTACATTTTGTTGCCGAATGTTTGTGTTAGCTCTTATCACAGAGGATGAATACACTGAGCATATCAAACAGCAGCTCAAAACGCCTAAAAAGGCACAAATATTTTGGCAAATGATTACGAAATCGTTACTTTTATGGCTGAACCTTAGTAAAAGATCGCCCCTGAATCAAACCCACTCGCCTGTCACAATCAGTAGCCCGCTGGTAAGTGCCAGAAGACGCTATTCTATATCTGAAATCACGAATGGACAGTTCGAACAGATCAAGCCAGTCTTGGTATGGTTCGGACACTCAAGGACTCAAAGGCCGATGCAGGCATTGCAGTGGCAGGAGCTACCGATGCTGCTATGGCAGCAGTCGATATCGTACTTTTGATACCTGGCCTTTCAGTGATCATCGATACCGTTGAGGAAAGCCGCAAGAGCTTTCAGCGCATGACTAATTACGCAATTTATCGCATTGCTGTAACTATCCGCGTTCTGATTTTTATGACATTATCAATCATAGTCTTCAACTTTTACCTGGTTACCGCCATTATGATAGTCTTACTGGCAATTCTCAACGACGGGGCTATTCTGTCTATTGCTTATGATAATGTAGTTTATTCCAGACAACCACAAAGGTGGAACATGCGTTAAGTTTTAACCAGGACCTGTGTGCTGGGTGTCACCAGCGTAGTTGCTTCATTCATGCTTTTTTACCTCGGTGAGACAGTATTTCATCTCAGCCGTGACACTATACAAACGTTCATGTATCTAAAACTATCGGTTGCCGGACATTTAACTGTTTTCGTAGCACGTACCAGAGGATCTTTCTGGTCCATAAAACCTTCCAAGATTCTTTTATTCGCAGTAATAGCTACACAAATTGTGGCTACCTCGATAGCAGTTTACGGGATAGTAATGGCGCCTATCAGCTGGGGCTGGGCTGGTTTTGTCTCGGGTTATGCTATCGTATTTTTCCTGATCGCCGATTTGATCAAATTGCTAACCTATAGAATAATAGAGTGTAAACATACCGTAGCCGCAACAGCATAATCAGGAGTATCCAAATGAAGAAAATCAGGTTAACAAACGTCGATGAATATCGGCCTCTGGTAGGTAAAGATGTAATAAAAAGGTTAAAGGAAAAAGCCAGGCCGCTCCAGAGGCTCCACGTTGTAAATATCAACTCGACTTACTATGGGGGAGGTGTGGCGCAGCTTTTATCGTCTGAGACATTATTGATGAACGACCTGGGTATAAAGACAGGCTGGAGAGTTATACAGGGTTCACCTGAATTCTTTACAATCACAAAAAAAATGCACAATGCTCTGCAAGGGGCGGATATTAATCTTACAGACAGAAAGATGCACATTTATGAGAGCGTTATCTGTGAGAATGCCGTCAGAAACCATCTTGATCATGACGTAGTCATCGTTCACGATCCGCAACCCTTACCCATGATTAAATATTATAAG
>JAQTLG010000291.1 GCA_028715025.1 Dehalococcoidia bacterium
ATATTCGTCATCGTCATAGCCGGTCAGTACTAAAATGGCCGTATTCGGATACAATGCTTTAACCTGCTTGGTCGCCTCGATCCCATTTAACCGCGGCATGGATACATCCATGATGATTATGGCCGGCCTGAGCTTTTTTGCCAGCTCCACCGCCTCAATCCCGTCACTGGCCTCGCCCACGACCTCGAAATCAGCCTGCGATTCCAGCAGGCGCCTGGTCCCTTCCCGGACAACCTTGTGGTCTTCAGCCAGAAGAATCCTTACTTTCTCCATCAATACTTACCTCTTTGAATGTGATTATATACACAATAAATACACTATTCAAGCCTCGGAACTTGCTCCGTCAGCATAAATACTTACGTATTTTAAACGGCCGACAGCGCAGTAATCTGCCGCTTCTTCAATCTCGATTGTCTCTCAAATTTATTACCATGGTAAATATACTGACGATTAAGCGTTGTGACGGATGGAACGAAGCATCGCTTGTATTAGATTGATATACAATAAGGGGTTTTGTGTTTATCACGCACGGTGCGTGCTGAAATAATGATTATGCCTTTAGCTATGACCGAGAAAATAAACCGGATGCCGGCAGCAGGTGCCGCAGAGCAAACAGATTTCTGGACAGGCAAGTCTCCCTGCTGGGAGATGTGCCATTGCCCGGCCATGATCAGGGGGGAATGTCCCGCCACTAAATACCACTTTATGCCCTGCTGGCAAATAGAGGGCACATATTGCAAACTGGATGATTATGGAGAAACCGGCACCGATACAAGTATCTGTCAGGTATGTCGAGTCTATAAAAAATATGGAAATGGTGAGCCTCTCGAATTAAAGCTTTTCGGCCGCGGAATAGACAGCTCGTTGAAGGCGTTGGGAAAGCTGGCTAAGGATTGACTTAATATATGAAAAGTATTAGAATTCCCAGTCGGTTGGGCCATCTGAATTCACAGTCTCATCAGTGGAATAGGGTCGTATGACTTTATTCCACTTTTTTACGGATATATCCTGAGTTAGGAGGTTTTTATGGCAAAGCAAAAGGCAGCCCCAACAACTACCGCGGACACCGGGAGAGGCTTCGCCGGCAGGGCCTTCCAGAGGATCCAGGGCATCATCGATGATACCGGCGGACAGGCGGGTGCGCCGATCCGTGTACTCCAGCAAGCACAGGGTATTATCGGATACCTGCCGCCCACCGTGCTGAAGACAATCTCGAGGGATCTTAAGATCCCTTTGAGCGAACTGCACGGTGTCGTCACGTTCTACAGCTTCTTCACTATGCAGCCCAAGGGAAGGCACGTCATACAGGTCTGCCTTGGCACTGCCTGCTATGTAAAGGGAGGCCAACAAATACTCGATCTGCTCAAGAAAGAATACGGGCTTGAACCTGAGGGGATCACCCCGGACGGTAAATTCTCCCTTGAGATCGTTCGCTGCCTCGGTTGCTGCGGCCTCGCACCGGTCATTGCCATCGGCGACGACATCCACCGCAAAGTTAAACCGGGCCAGGTTAAAGACATCCTGGGCATGTATCAGTAGGAGGCAAATGAAGTGCAAAAAATAACCTCATATGATGAATTAATTAAGCTTCAGAAGAAAATTGCACCAACCTTAGAAGTCCGCGAAAACAGGGATTTTTCCGCATTCAAGACGTCTCCGGAAATCTGCATTCAGCAATGTAGAGGTGCCGGTTGTACCGCTGCCGGTGGTGACAAGGTAACCGAAAAATTTGAAGCACTGCTCAAGAAAAAGGGCATGGGCAATAAAGTCACTATCGTCAGGACCGGCTGTCTCGGCCCCTGTGAAATGGGCCCTACGGTCATCGTAAATCCAGGCGATATCCTCTATGTAAGAGTCACACCGGAAGATGTCGAGGAGATCGTAGAAAAACATCTTCTCAAAGGGCAGATCGTAGAAAGATTGGTCTATCACGATCCTGTTACTAACAAAGCCATCCCCGAAAGGCTGAAAATCGGCTTCCTGGCTGAACAGGAGCTTCGTATTCTGCACAATAACGTACTTATCGATCCTTACAATATAGAAGAGTACATCGGGCGCGGCGGTTATGAAGCTTTAGCCAAAGCATTGTTTAAAATGAAGCCGGATGACGTATTGGAGGAGGTAAAGAAAGCCAATATACGCGGTAGGGGTGGTGCAGGCTTCCCCACCGCAACAAAGTGGGGATTTCTCAAGAAATCGCCGGGTACTGTCAAGTATCTTCTTTGCAACGGCGACGAGGGAGATCCCGGCGCTTATATGAACCGTGCGGTGCTGGAAGGCAATCCTCACTCAATTATTGAAGGGATGGCCCTGGGCGCTTATGCGGTTGAAAATGTGAAGGAAGGGTTTGCCTATATACGAGCCGAGTACCCGCTGGCAATTGAAACGCTGGCCGCAGCCATCAAGCAGGCCAGGGAGTACGGATTCCTCGGCAAGAACATCATGGGGACCGATTTCGAGTTTAACCTCGATATCTTCCCCGGCGCAGGCGCCTTTGTTTGCGGAGAAGAAACAGCTCTGATGACCTCGGTTGAAGGCAAACGCGGTATGCCGAAGCAGAGGCCGCCGTTCCCCTCTGATAAAGGCCTTTTCCAGAAACCCTCTGCTCTCAATAATGTTGAGACATGGTCATATATACCCAGGATTATTCGCGAGGGCGCCGATTGGTTCACCAGTGTCGGCACTGAAAAATGTACAGGCACCAAAACCTTCAGTCTCGTAGGCAAGGTTAATAATGTCGGCCTTGTGGAAGTGCCATTGGGCACCGCCCTGGGCAAAATTGTATTTGACATCGGCGGCGGTATCCCCAAGGGTAAAAAATACAAGGCTACTCAATTAGGCGGCCCGTCAGGCGGTGTTATTCCGATTCAGCACGTCAATGTACCTGTTGAGTATGAATCCGTTACTGCCTTAGGAGCGATCATGGGATCGGGCGGCGTGGTGGTTATGGATGAAGACAACTGCATGGTTGATATTGCCAAGATGTTCCTCGGATTCTGCAAAGATGAATCATGCGGCAAATGCGTTCCCTG
>JAQTLG010000292.1 GCA_028715025.1 Dehalococcoidia bacterium
GCTCTTCCTTGTGCCAGTTGTGAACCTGGTTATCTTCGGCGTTATAGCCTTTTCCGATTAAGAGAAGCGATATCATATGGCTGAGTATGGATTCGGGCCGGCTGCGAAGGGCGAAAAGCTGATCTTTGGTTCGCAGCGGCCCGGTAACCCCGGCAAGTTCATCCACAGAGACGTGGTGGACGATTGGATTACTTTCATTAAAGGACAGGGAATCCAGCGCGTTGTATGCCTGCTGCCCGAAGAAGAGCTCAAATACTATCCTGTGGAAGGGGGACTGTTGGGCCTTTACGCGGAGGCCTTCAGGCCGGACAACGTGCTGTGGGCGCCCACTCCCGATATGCAGCTTCCCACCGGCGAGGCGCTCCGCCATATAATGTATTTTCTTTACAACTCGATGGAGAGGCGCGAGAAGACGGTCGTGCATTGCTCGGCCGGCCAGGGCAGGACCGGTCTGGTGCTGGCAGCCTGGCTTATTTTCCATGACCGCGTTTCCGAGCGTAAGGCAATCCGGATGGTGGAGGAGCAGAACCGCAATCCCAGGGAAGCCGTGCGCCGCGGCAAGGTCACGGAAGATGAGATGATGGCGCTGCTGGCTGTGGCCAGGGAATTGGACCATCCAACCTGACCCCCGGTCATTGCGAGGAGCCGCAGGCGACGCGGCAATCTGCTGTTGACGTTACAGCAAACACTGGATTGCTTCGCTATGCCCGCAATGACATAAAAAAGACGATAGCAATTGCGATGACTATTATCCTTCGAATTCCCGCCTGTACTTCTCCCATACAGCGCCGGCCTTAAAGGCCTCGATGCAGGCGCGCATGACATCGTACTGGGCCAGGTTGCTCTCCATGACGGCGGTTATCACCTTTATCCAGTCCTCGGAGGGTGAGACCTCGTCCGCGCTCTTTTCGTATCGCTTGAGGAATCGGTCGAATTTGTCCTGCAGGCGCAGCTCACGCACCTTCTTGCGGTAAAGGATCGAATCTTTCTTGAGTATCTCCTCGATCTCCGCCTGCCAGAGGGGCCGTCCCGTAACAACCGGCTGCTTCCCCTCATCCGGAGCGAAGTAGATATAGCGCGGGAACCGGTAGCGCGTCAGCAGCATGTCCCAGGACAGCTTGATCCTGTTCTCCTTCTCCATGTTGATCAGCGCCGGCAGTATCTTCTTGTAGATGAGCGTTTCCTTGTCGTTGCCGGATACGTCGTGGGCGAAATGGGCGATCAGCTCCGTGAGGCGCACCTTATCGGAGCTAAGCTTGGAGATGAATCTGATGATCTTGTCTTCCATGGCGGTCACCTCCTTATCAAACGTTCCGTGCAGAGGTCCTGCCTTAATTTTAGCAAATTTTGGACACAAATCGTCAAAAAGCTTTACAATACAGCTTTGTTGGCAAGGGAGGTAATCCAGTGAAGCAGTTCGAGATTCTACAGCAGGGTAAGCCCGGCGGAGAGGGCGTTATCATGAAGTACCGCACACGCCGCGGTACGGATATCTACTGCCTGGGCGCGCCGCTGTTCTATGACTCGGGCGGGGACTGGAATCTCGGCCCTAGCTGGTGCTACGTGGTGACCGGCGATAATCTGACTCTCATCGATACAGGTCAGTTCGACAAATTCGATGTGCTGACCGATCTGCTCGGTCAGGCCGGTTTCAGTGTGAAGGATATCAAACGCGTTATTATCTCGCATGGACATGAGGACCACGACGGCAACCTGCCCGAGTTTATGGCCGCCGCCGGCGCCGAGCTGTGGGCGCATTTCGCTTTCGAAAACATGGCAGCCTACCACGAGGATATACATGACGGGGCCGCCCATCCGGAGTTTCCAGGCTCCTGTCGCACCTGCCTGTTGCCCGATAAGTTCAACGATAACTGCCGCCCCTATCACCGCAGGCGCAGCCGGGTAAAAGCCACGCTTCGCATAAAGGAAGGAGAGCCCTCGCCCGACAGCCGTTTCCGCTTCCTGCTCACGCCGGGACATTCGCCGGATTCCCTTTGCGCCATCTTCGAGGATGAGGTGGTCTTCAGCGGCGATACCCTGCTGGCATCCATCACACCGCATCCCTCTCTCATATTGGAGTATTACTGCAACAGACGTATACTGCCCGAAGGCTACGGCGATGATAACAGCGCCTACGGTCTGATCGCCTATATACGGTCGCTGGATAAATTGCAGAAGCAGTGCGCCGATACGGAACTGCTTCTACCCGGCCACCGCCTGTACGAGAAAGGCAAGCCCAACTATTTAAAACCGGCCGAGCGCGCCGCCGAGATACTGCGTTTCCACGTCGAGCGCTGTGGCAACATATTGAGGATACTGGACGGGCGCGTTCTCGATCTCGACCAGATATCCATCGAGCTTTTCGAGCCCCGTCTGCGCAAAGGCTTCGGCAAGTATCTCTCCCATCGCGAGGTCATGAGCCACCTGGAGCTGATGGCCCTGCACGGCGATATCGCCTGGGCCGGCGGCGGCCCCGAGTTCAAATCCCGGGCAACCGGCAGCGATAACTACAAAAATTTCTTCGGCAAATATACCCGGGTGTAAAGTGGGAGTATAACGAGGGATGCAATCCCTCTTAAAGTAAAACTTACCCCCTCTCTCAGAGAGGGGGCAGGGGGAGAGGACAAATTATGATAGTAATTACCGCCACCATGCGCGCCAAACAGGGCCAGGGAGATGAAATGGCCAGGGTCATCCAGGGTTTCGCACCCAAATTCCTTAAGGACCCGGGCTGCATCGACTACAGCGTACACAGGCGCACCGACAACCGAGACATCTTCTTTTTCTACGAGAAATATGAAGACAATGAGGCGCTGACCTTCCATTCGTCAGCGCCCCATTTCAAGGACATGTTCAGGGCGATCAAGCCTTACCTCGAAGGGCAGGCCGAGATCGCAATGCTGGAGAAAATCTGAATTACCCGCAGTCTACTTGCTGATAGCAGCGATCGCACCGCCGATCAACACGGCCAACAGTATCATGATAATGATGGGAATGATGGCTGCAACGATGACCGTGCCGACAGCCCT
>JAQTLG010000293.1 GCA_028715025.1 Dehalococcoidia bacterium
GTGGGGGCGCGTGGCTTCGACAGGGAAGAGCCTACAGTGCGGCAGGCCGAGGCGCCATCTACCTCGTAAATCAGGTGGCGAAACACAACTGCCAACGAAGCAGTTCCAGTAGCAGCCTAACCAGGCAGCTCGTCCAACCTTTCCTCGTCCCGGTGGGATTGGATTGGGCGACGAAATGCCGGGATGCGACGATCCCGATGCTGATGAGGACCGTCTAAGATTTATCAGCTGGCCCGCTTGTACTCCGCCTGCAGAGGCTGAGCGGGTGAGTATAAAGAGCAGACTAAGCCTGTAGAAGTGCTGGCAACTTTTTTCTGGACGGGGAGTTCGACCCTCCCTCGCCTCCACCATGTAAATTAAAGCTAAAATCAATTGATTTTAGCTTTTTATTTGGATTAAAAAGTTTTTATTTCCACAATCCTTATTGATAATGTTGATAGTTTTTGTTATAATGTAAGTGAGTGATTACTAACCTTATTTCACGATCTCTAACCTTTAATAAGCATTATATAAATTAGGCCGGTCATGAAAACTGATGTTAGGAAAATTTATTAATGGGAAATTGCCTCTGGGTCTCGCTTCAGCGGAAAACAGCCCTGGAATTATACATATCATAAATTACGCGAGTTTCTACCTGTAGGATAGTAGGAGGCGAAATGTCTGTTATTACTATTCGGGGACAGCTGGGGAGCGGAGCGCCGGAAATCGGGAAGCTTGTTGCTGATAAGCTCAAAATTGATTATGTTGATCGAGACATTATTGCCATGGTGGCAGAGCAAATCAAGAGGTCGCAAGAGGGTGTAGAGGTGAAGGAGATGCCCCCCGGAACCCTTGCAGGGCGCATTTTGGAAGCGTTCGAACACAGCGGCGCAATCAGTAGTATTGCTAACGGAATGTTCGTGCCGGATTGGGAACCGCCTCTTGATGATGCAAGTTACCGGATCGGATTGGAGTCGGTTATTAAGCAACTGGCTGACAGCGAATCCCTTGTAATTCGAGGAAGAGGTAGCCAATTCATATTGAGAGATTCGCCCGAAGCTTTCCATGTACTCATAGTTGCTCCTTTAGAACTGAGAATTAAGCGTGTTATGGAGGACCTGCAGATTGATGATGAAGCTGCTAAGAAACGAGTAGAGCACTTTGACATAAGCCGACGTGAGTTTGCCACAAGATATTTTAAAGCTGAATTAGAAGATCCTGGCAACTATGATCTGGTTGTCAATACCAGGCGACTTATTTTTGAGGATGCCGCCGCACTTATCATAAGTATTTGTAGTCAATATTTTACGTTTAAAAGAAAAGCATTTAATCAGGATCATGTCACTGAGTATCGCTGCGATTCAAACAGGTAGAATAAATAAATCCAAATAAAATCTTTGATATATACCCGATATTTACAGACAACGAAGAAGTTAAATATTTAGCTGCAAACGTGTTATAATATGCCGCTTTTATTGAGATATAACTGTGATAGATGAGATATTACCGGGTCTCTATTGCATCAAGGTACCTCTTCCTAAAAACCCGTTAAAACACACCAATTCATACCTGATCAAGGGTGAAGACCGGTTTCTGCTTATCGATACCGGCATGAACTTGAAAGAGTGTTTGCTGGCGCTCGAATCCGGTTTACAGAAACTGGACGTCGACCTGAATAAAACGGACTTCTTCGTCACGCATATACATCATGACCACCTGGGACTGGTGTCAACCATGGCTACCGAAACATCAAAAGTCTATTTCAATCCAATAGAGGCAGCCATATTGACAAGCGTATCGTACAGGCAGCGATGGACCGCGATGATGGAATTTTACATCGCCAACGGTTTTCCAGAAGAGGCCGGTAAGCAATGGATAGCCCACCCACCGATATCTCTTTTCGGCCCAAAACTGGCTTCTTCACTGGTCATGATTTACGACGGTGATAAATTGGAAGTGGGAGACTATAAATTCGTGTGCATCCATGTCCCGGGGCATTCGCCCTGCCACACCTGTCTTTACGATAAAGATAAAGGGCTCCTATTTTCGGGTGACCATGTTCTTTTCGACATAACGCCGAATATAACCTGCTGGCCCGAGCTTGGCAATGCATTGTTTGACTATCTGAAGAGCCTGAATAAGATTGACAAACTGGCGGTGAACCTCGTCCTTCCGGGCCACCGGAGCTCTCGAAATATTCTGCATAAACGCGTTGAGGAGCTTTTAGAACACCATAAAACAAGGCTGGATGAAGCATTTGCTGCAGTTGCAGACGGTGATAAGACCGCCTATGAGGTGGCGCCCCATATCAAATGGGATCTTTCATATAAAACCTGGGAGCAGTTCCCCATAGCTCAGAAGTATTTTGCTGTGGGTGAGACGATTGCCCACCTGGAATACCTGGTGGGTGAAAATAAACTCAAGACTGAAAAGACGGGCGGGACAATCAGATACGTCCTGGCCTGAATTCATAAAGTTACAGCAATATACATACTTTATCAGAACTTACCTAACATCCGGCAAAACAGCTTCAGGCACAACCCAGGATGCAGTCTATAAGCCTCTTATAATAGTCTTTTAGTTTTTCTCTATCAGTATATTCAAGATCGATGTCTAATCTGGACTCATATTGACTCAGCAGAATGGGATAGAAAACAGCCGAAAGGAAGATAACCGATATATGATTAAGTGCCTTATCATCCAGATGGCTTAGCCTTTCCTTGATAACTTTCTTAATACGTATGACGTTGTTTTGCAAAGCTGCGCTGATTTCCGGCCTGGCTTGCGTATCCGAGATAAGACGGCTCATCATGTTCCTTTGCAATCCGGGGTTGGCAAGCACGAAATCCGAGTATCTCAAGCAGTAGTTCAACAGGGTTTCTTCCACATTTTTCCCGGTCTTGATGGACGCCATGTGTACTTCGGCGATTCTTCTAAAATAATCCTCTTCAGCCAACTTGATTAGATCATCCTTCGATCCGAAGTAATAATTGATAGCGGCAATGTTTACCTTTGC
>JAQTLG010000294.1 GCA_028715025.1 Dehalococcoidia bacterium
CAGGATGCCATATCGGCTGAACAGACCATCGATAGGTACGGCGCACGCTATATTATCGTGGATAACGAGATAGCCGCCCATGACGGCAAATTCCATGCGCTGGCCAGCTTGAGCAGCTCGGATTATTCGCGTTATTACGATATGTTTTTAACGAAGCAGAATAACCGGTATGTGCCCGCTGTTTATTTCTTCCCGGAGTATTACCGCAGCATGGTGGTCAGGCTATATAATTTCGATGGGAAAGCCGTGGTACCGGAGAGAGTCAATGTCATCGAGTACAGGGAACTCATTGCGCAGAACGGAAATATATATAAAGAGATCGTCGACAACAGGGCATTCACTTCCTATGAGGCCGCGCAGGAATTCATCAGCGGGAACAGCGACGGGAATTATATTATTGCCGGAGAAGATCCAGGGGAAAGCCCCGTGCCGCTGGCGGAACTGAAGGATTACAAGCTGGTTTACAGTTCGAACCAAAAAGTAACCGTGGGATCCACATCCCAGTCTAATATCAAGATCTTTGAGTATGACCCGGTTAAACAGACTTTGTGAAATGAAGCAAGCGATAAATTTGAAAAGTGGGAATGACACAGCAGTTATGAATAAGCAGAGCGATAATAAGATTCATAAGGTCTTGCAGCTACGAAGTTACAGACTTAGCCATGAGGAGACATTCGAAAATGGTGAAAGACGGGGACATTAAGAGCCATTGGAGCAAGGTTGCCAAAGAGGGAGTGGCATGTGCTAAAGAGATTTTCCCGCTTAAATTCTGTGGAACATTCAAAGACTATAACATACAACATCTTGAGATGAGAACGCTCTTGGGGTACATTGAAGATGGGAACAAAGTTGTCGAGATAGGATGCGGCAAAGGTTATACTACTTTATTTATGGCTTGGGCGAAGAAAATATCCATTCTTGGCGTCGACTACTCCGAAGAAATGATTTCGGTGGCTATGAGCAATAAAATACAAATTGAAAATAAACTGAAAGGTGATGTAACTTTCAACCTCGGAGACGTGGCGGATTTAAAGTTAAATGATGTCTATGATATTGCTTATACTGAAAGATGCTTAATCAATGTGCCTACCTGGGAAGACCAAAAAGCTGCAATCCGGAGAATAAGCCAAATCCTCAAACACGGGGGTCTGTTCTTAATGCTCGAAGGCAGCAAGCAGGGACTTATGAATTTGAATAAGCTTAGAACTCAAAATGGCCTGAATGAAATCCAAATGGTATGGCACAACCTTTTTTTTGACGATCAGGAGCTCATACGCTTTGCTGCAGATTTCTTTGAACTGATAGAGGTAAATAATTTCTGCAGCACATACATGCTGATATCCCGCGTCCTACACCCCGCTCTTATATTTCCAGATCAACCTAAATATGAAGCGAGAATAAATGAACTTGCGGTGGGAATGCCGAATTTCGGTGATTTTGGCTACGAAAAACTTTACGTTTTCAGAAAAAAATAATGTAAATAATTAAGATGCATCGTGAGAACTGTGCAAGATATGACGAATTGAGAACACCGCTTTGCTACGTATGCCAAAGCCCACGTATGATTAGCATATCGGATCGTGATGGATTCAGGCATCTATCTTGCGGCGCCTGTCGCTTGGTGCGATTGCATCCTGATCACTTTGTCTCAGGTAATAGTTTCTATACAGAGCCCTATTTCAATGGCCAGATGTATAGCGAGACTAAAGGCAAGTACGGTTATCCAACCTGCTATGCTGATCTTTCAACAACTTATAGAGCTGCTCATTATCGAGAGTATATTAATGAGATTGTCAGTCTGTTTGACATAGAACAAATTCGCACGCTGAAGGCTTTGGATTTTGGTTGTGGGTACGGATTCTTTTTGAAGACCTTGCTTGAAAATACAAATGGCATATCAGAGATAGAAGTAAGTGGTATTGAACTGGATGCCGGGGTTTGTGCCAGGGCAAGGGCGAACCTTCATGATGCGCTTGTATATTGCGTAGACCTGAAAACTGATGAAAGCATTGTGCCTCGAGACTACTTTGATATTATCACTATGTTGGATGTCCTGGAGCACCTCGATAATCCGCGGGTATACTTACAACGTCTGGCAGAATGCGCTAAAAAGAACGGATATCTTCTACTTAGCACTCCGAATATTGAGTCGTTCAATGCGTGGCTGTATGGTGATAGATGGGCGCTCCATTCGCCACCATACCACACATATTATTTTGGGCCGCGGAGCATCCGGATTTTACTGGAACAGACCGGCTGGCGGATTGTGGATTTATATACGGAGCGAACCATTTTTCATAATGAACGCTCCGGCAGGGAAACGTGGCGAGGAAAGCTGGCTCGGGCACTGTTCCAGAACCGCTTTTGGGACCAGCTTAGCAACCGTGTTATGCATATTGGCTCAATTATGATAGTAGTGGCCCAGAGATGCTGAATGAGAAATTCAACTAAAAAAAGGAATCAACCCCGTATTTTTATTGGATTGCACGAAATTACCAATATCGGCGCTACCTTTGCCAGGGCATTTCAAGCACTTGGTTTTCAGACCTTCAGTGTGATGAGGGAGCGGAATCCTTATTTCACGCATGAGAAGTATGATGTAGTCATAAAAGATAAATTGACATGGATAAGTGGCGCCTCCCCCTTCTTTAAGGCTGTCCATTTCGTGTTGCAGGAACTACTTGTATTTATTGAATTTATCAGGGCCTTATTTATTTGCGATGTTTTCATCTTCATATACGGCAGCTCGTTTTTCTTCTGGAGTTATTTTGATTACTGGTTATTGAAGCAGTTTAGAAAGAAAATCATAAGTGTATTCTGCGGTTGTGATATAAGACACTGGTCGGCTTTTGATCAGGAATTTGAATCGTTAGGGTTAAACACCTCGTCTCTCTCCGTGTGTACGGGGTGTGATGGAAGATCTATATGTCATTTACGTCAGAAAGTCAGAACCGTGCAATTTTCGGAGAGGTACAGCAATCTTATTCTCTCTCAA
>JAQTLG010000295.1 GCA_028715025.1 Dehalococcoidia bacterium
CAGGGGAAGTTGCCTTCTGACATTAACACCTGGGCGAAGGGGAATAATGTATAAAAAGCCCAGGCGCACATACCTGCCCGGCATATATCCGTGACCATAAATTCATCGCCCTGTTTATGGCCGGCCACGCATGTGCCCTTCTGAGAAATTACCTTCGCGGATATCGCCCGTTTCTCATGTTTCGCCATATATGTCTCCTCCTGTCCATACGCTTCTTCACGAAAAATACCATGATCCCCGCAAAAACGAAAGTTCACCGGCTTGCCTGCAGCGAAACAGGAAGCCGGTGAACTGAACGTGGCTACAAGAGATGGACTATTTTACTTCTACTTTTGCGCCGGATTCTTCCAGCTTCTTTTTAATGGAAGCGGCCTCGTCCTTGTTTACGCCTTCTTTGACAGGCTTGGGCGCGCCTTCAACCAGATCCTTTGCTTCCTTCAAACCAAGCGTGGTCACCTCACGCACGGCTTTAATGACGGCGATCTTGTTCTCGCCGATCTCCTTAAGAATTACCGTGAACTCGGTCTGCTCCTCGGAGGCAGCGGCTGCTCCGCCGGCTGCGGCCCCACCAGCAGGCCCTGCAGCCATGGCCATAGGCACGGCGGCACTGACCCCAAACTCCTCTTCCAGCGCCTTGACCAGCTCCGAAAGCTCAAGTACGGTCATTCCCTTTATCATCGTTACGATCTCGTCTTTTGTCATCCTGGTATCCTCCTGTTATTCGTTTAATACAGATTCATTATTAATTAGGGCTCATTACCCTGTAATTGCCATATTCAGGCGCTCTCAAGCTGCCTGGCCCTTGCCTGCAATACGCCAACCAGCCCACGCAACGGGGAACTCAACACAAAATGAAGTGTATAGACCGGTGATTTCAGCTTGCCCAGCAACTGGCTGATCAACACCTCCTTTGAAGGAATCGCAGCCAGGCTGATCACGTCAGCGGGTGTAAGCACCTTATCGCCCAACACACCACCTTTGACTTTCAGCACGGAGTTGGCCGACTTGATGTGCTCGATCAGAATTTTCGCCGGCTTTACCGCATCGTCATAGCTAAGTGCTATAGCCATGGGCCCGGTCAGGAACTCGTCCAGGCCTTTCATTCCTGCTTTCTCAGCAGCAAAACGCATAAGTGTATTTTTGACTACTTTATACTCAACTCCCTGTTGATGCATTTGCCTGCGCAGCTGTACCATTTCTTTTGCGGTCAGGCCGCGATAATCCGTGGCGACTGCAACCACACATTTACCGAGGCTGCCGGCCAGCTCATTGATGACTGCCTCTTTCTGTTTGCGTATCATATCAATGCTCCTATAAAAAACTATCCTCGTGCCGTTGCACGAGGACAATGCAGGAAGTGAAATGCTTCCCGTTCATTAACCTCGGCGGGCTTTTAATTAAGCCTTGCGGCGCCCGCTATCAACGGCCGATCTTATTCTTTTATTTATTATGCGCTTACAGCCAGATCCGTTATGGACTTGATATCAAGCCTGATACCCGGTCCCATCGTTGTCGAAACGGATGCTGTCTTTATATACTGCCCTTTTGCGCCGCTCGGCCTGGCGCGTGTTATGGCTTCGATAACCGACATGAGGTTCTCGTAAAGCTTCTCCTCATCAAAGCTTTTCTTGCCGATTGGAACGTGTATAATAGCGGTCCTGTCGAGCCTGAACTCCACGCGCCCTTTGCGCACCTCATTGATCGCCCTGGGCAAATCAGCGGGCGCAACGACTGTGCCGGCTTTGGGATTAGGCATTAACCCGCGTCTGCCGAGTATTTTACCCAGCTTGCTGACTTTGCCCATCATATCCGGAGTAGCTATGCTCACATCGAAATCAATCCAGCCGTCCTCGATCTTTTTCACCAGGTCATCTGCGCCCACATGCTCGGCCCCTGCCTCTGTGGCTAACCTGGCGCCTTCTCCCTGCGCAAATACTACGACCCTGACCTGCTTGCCCAGGCCGTTGGGTAAAAGCGCTGTGCCTCGCACCTGCTGGTCGGCTGCTCTGGGATCGACACCCATCCTGAGGTGAAGCTCAACCGTCTCGTCGAACTTGGCATAGCCCGACTTCTTAGCGATGGCAACGGCCTCCCTGGGATCATAGGTCTTATTGCTTGCAACCAGTTTGGCTGCTTCTCTGTAATTTTTACCTCTGGTAGCCATGTAATTACTCCACTTTTATGCCCATACTCCGGGCGGTTCCCTCAATAATACGAGCTGCCCCGTCCAGGTCCAGTGCATTCAGATCCTTCTGCTTGACCTTGGCTATCTCGTTGATCTTTGCTTTCGATATCGTGCCTGCTAACTGTGTCGGTGTGGCCCCACTGCCTTTCTCAATGCTCAGTGCCTTTTTTAAAAGGTCCGAGGCTGGAGGTGTTTTAGTAATGAAGGTGAAAGACCTATCCTCAAAGACCGTGATCTCGACCGGCACGATAGAGCCCTCAAACGATTTGGTGCGGTCGTTGTAGTCTTTGCAGAAACCCATGATATTGACGCCGTGCTGTCCCAGAGCAGGTCCGACCGGCGGCGCAGGCGTCGCCTTGCCAGCCTGTATCTGTAATTTGACTATTGCTTTAACTTTCTTGGCCATTTTATAGTTTCTCCACTTGCAGGAAGTCCAGTTCTACTGAAGTCTCTCGTCCGAATAGGGTCAGCATCACTTTTACTTTGCCTTTGCTCATATTTATTTCGTCGACGGTGCCGATGAAATCCGTGAAAGGACCGTCGACCACCCGGACGTTCTCTCCTTTTTTAAACCTGATCTTGACCTGTGCTACGCCTTCCTCTTTCTGTTTGAGGATCCGGTTGGCCTCGTTTTCTTGCAGCGGTGTGGCTTCCTTTCCATCACCTACAAAGCCTGTGACCCCCGGCGTTTCCCTGACTACCTTCCAGCTCTCATGGTCCATCGCCATGCGGACCAGCAGGTAACCCGGGAACATTTTTTTCTCAACGGTCCTGCGTTGCCCGGATCTGATTTCGATTTCGTTCTCT
>JAQTLG010000296.1 GCA_028715025.1 Dehalococcoidia bacterium
AGATGCCCAGCGCCTGCGCCGCCACGGTGACGCGGCTGGCGTCGATGGACTCCATGGCGTATCGGAGGCCGCGTCCCGACTCTCCGAGCTGGTTGGAGGCAGGTATCTTGCAGTTTTCGAAGACCAGTTCGGCCGTCGATGAGCCGTGTATACCCATCTTGTGCTCCAGCTTGCCCACCGAGTAGCCCGGTGTGTTGCTCTCAACGATGTATGCCGAGATGCCCCTGGTGCCCTTGGACTTATCCTCCATGGCGAAGACCACCGCGATGGAGGCCTCGGCGCCGTTGGTGATGAATATCTTGTTGCCGTTGATCACGACTTTATCGCCCTCTTTGGCGGCCGTGGTCTGCGTGGCGCCGGCGTCGCTGCCGGCCCCCGGCTCGGTCAGCACGAAGCAGCAGATCTTCTCGCCTTTGGCGATGGCCGACACATATTTCTTTTTCTGCTCCTCGGTGCCGAACTTGTATATGGGGTAGCAGGCCAGCGAGAGGTTGGCCAGGAAGATGGCGGCCAGCCCGCCCGAAGCTTTGGCCAGCTCTTCGCAGCAGATTGTCATGGACAGGTAATCGCCGCCGCTGCCGCCGTATTTCTCATCGATCGTAATGCCGAAAAGGCCCAGCTCGGCAGCTTTTTTGAAGATCTCGGCCGGGAAGTTCCCCTCCTCGTCGATCTTAACCGCCTCCGGCTTCACCACGTTGGTGGCGAAATCGCGCACCATCGCCTGGAACATCTTCTGTTCCTCGGTTAAAAAGAAATCCATATGTGCCTCCTTAGAGATTTTAATTGATTTCTACAATCTGCCGGCCCAGCGAGCGCGCCCGCGACAGAAGTTCCTGCTGTCCGGCTGATGCGTTGTAGCTGTCCATGCCGGGCACCAGCAGTTCATCAGCATACTCGATATCCAGCGTCTTGTACCAGCTTTTCATCGTGACGATCGAGCCTGTGAACAGGTTGCTGTAGCTGGTGGCCCCGACGGAGATGAACGCGCCCCTGCGCGCTGTGCCTTTGTTCAGGCCGACGGGCAATTTCAACAGGTTCTTGATCACCCACAGGGCCTGGCAGCGGTCGATCATGGCCTTGACCTGGGCGGTGAGGCCCATGAAGTAAATTGGCGAGGCCAGGATAAAGCGGTCGTATTCCCTGATATCCGCATGAATCTGTTGCATGTCGTCTTCTATCACGCAGCGTCCCCCGGTCTGTATGCAGCCGTCGCAGTGTGCGCAGGGCGCGATATCCAGGTCGGCCAGCACTATGTGCTTGATCTGCGCGCCCATGCCGGCCGCTCCTATAATAGCCTCGTTCAGCAGGCGGTCGGTGTTGCCTCCGCGGCGGGGGCTGCCCGATATGCATAATAATTTCAACGCTCAACAGCCCTCACTGGTAACGGGGTCGTGCGGACCCCTGATCAAAACAAGTAATGATATAATGTTAGGCAGGCATTTTGCAATCGGGCTATAGATTGGCTAAAATGTAGCCGTTTTTCCGCGTCGTGATGCGCCGGCTATGCCAAACTAACGAGGAGATAAACGATGACAAAAGCTGAGATTTTAGCTAAAGCTGCCAGGGAGAAGAGGACCCTCCTGACCGAGATAGAGTCCAAGGAATTGCTCAAAGCGGCGCGTATACCCGTGGTTGAGACCAAACTGGCGACATCCAAGGCGGAGGCCGTGGAGATGGCCTCCAAGCTTGGTTATCCCGTGGTAATGAAAATAGTCTCTCCCGACGTGGTTCACAAGAGCGATGCGGGCGGCGTTCGGTTATCTGTTATGAACGCCACGCAGGCGGGCAAGGCCTATACGGAGATACTGGCTAACATAAAAAAGCACTATCCCAAGGCTAAAATCGTCGGCATCACGGTGCAGAAGATGGCCAAACAGGGTATTGAAGTCATAATCGGTATGACCAAGGACGCGCAGTTCGGTCCGGTCATAATGTTCGGCCTGGGCGGAATCCTGGTCGAGGTGCTCAAGGATGTCTCCTTCCGTATTGTCCCCATGACGAAGAGGGATGCCTCGGAGATGATCACCGAGATCAAGGGCTTCCCCATACTCAAAGGTTACCGCGGCCAAGATCCGGCCGATATCCCATTCCTTGAAGATTTAATCATCAAAGTATCCGAGTTCGTGGACAAGAATCCCGAGATCAAGGAGCTCGACCTCAACCCGGTCTTCGCCTACAAGGATGGGGCCATAGCGGTGGATGCCAGGATCATCCTCGAACCTGCTAAATAAATACGGCTTACCCAGCCATTCACGTAAAACCTCCTGGCCGGCCGTGGAGGCCGGACGCTTGACACATCGTTTTCAGGCCGGATGCCACCGTCCCTGCCGGTGGACATGACCTGTGAGAATGCTCCGTTGGACGCAGGAGAAATAAATTGGAGGTGCTCGCATGAATATTTTTCTGGGCAATCTGGCCCGTGATGTGACTGAGGAAGATATCAGGGCGGAGTTCGCGCCTTTCGGCGAGGTGACCTCTGTATCCATCGTCAAGGATAAGTACAGTGGGCAGCCACGCGGCTTCGCCTTCGTGGAGATGGCCAATAAGGATGAGGGGGAGGCAGCCATTGCTGCGCTTAAGGGCAAGCAGTTCAAGGAAAGGACGCTTGATATCAGCGAGTCCAGGCCCCGCGACAACCGGGGCGGCGGCGGCGGTCGCTTCGGCGGCAAGCGCAAGCCTCAGCGCAGGCGTTAACTCCGCGACCTTGACACGGTCATTAGGCCTTGATAGTATACAAATCCCGTGGGGATATAGCTCAATTGGGAGAGCGCTGCGTTCGCATCGCAGAGGTCGGGGGTTCGAATCCCCCTATCTCCACCAGGCAAAACCTCAGAGTGTTACGCCGCCGTCAATAACCAGGGTCATTCCTGTTGTGAAGCTGGATGCCTCGGAGGCAAAATAGAGTGCCGTCCTGGCGATCTCCTCCGGGGTGCATAGCTTTTTGATGGCCATCCTCTTCATCGCTTCCTGAATAAATACCTCATTGCTCCA
>JAQTLG010000297.1 GCA_028715025.1 Dehalococcoidia bacterium
GTCTATGTCCATCCCGACTACCGCATCACTCAGTTGCGAGAGGATATTTGCCTGCAGGGACAGCCGTTTATCCGCCGCTTTGCTCCTGGTGACAACGGTTCTCTTCGGTTTACCGGCAACCGGACTTTTAGACTTAACAGGGGCCTTCCTAGTTTTCTTTGGCGCCATTCAGTTCCCCTTGGCAGTGATCTAATACTCACTGCCGGCCTTATATCTTATGATAAATTATTAACTGCACTATTTGCCATTAACTATTAATTTCCGCCCTTCACCACATCGGCACTTCATTAATTTTCTCGAACGGTATCCATGGTTTTACCTCTTGACAGCGAAGCAAATATTCCGCCAAAGCATAGAATTGCGAAAATGACAAATGCCGCTTTGGTGCTGGCAAGAAAGGGCTGATAGTATTCCGGTGTTATTTGTACTCTCCCAATATATACAGCGAACAAAAGCATGACTATTCCCAGGCTGAGCATCTGGCCGATAAGGCGCATCGTGGCGAGCGTGCCGGATGCTACTCCGTAAAACTCTTTTTCAACTGACTTCATTACGGCGGTCGTATTTGGCGATGAGAAAAGACCAAACCCTACTCCCAGAGTGAAAAAGCTGAATAAAATGAACACTATCTGCGTGTCAGGCCCCAGGAAAATTAAGAGAACAAGTCCCACAGTTGTTAATAGCATGCCTATCGAAGCAATCCATCGCGGCTCAATTTTGTCGGACAGCCGTCCCGCGATGGGCGATAACACGGCCATTATAACGGGCTGCAGCAATAATATGAAACCTGTTATTTCGGGGTCGAATCCCTTGATATACTGGAGGTAAAGGCTCATGAGAAAGGCCACGGCGAACGTGGCGCTGTAATTGATTAATGCTGCAAGATTCGACATGGAGAACGTCATGCTGTTCTTGAAGAGAGACATATCCAAAACCGGACTTTTCACCCTGTTTTCCCACATGATAAATGCACCCAGTCCAGCGATGCCCGCAACGATTAACACAATCGCCCATACATTCGGTAAAACTGAGAAACCGTACATCATCGCCAGCAAAGAAAGCCCGTAAATTACGGAACCTATGGCATCGAATTTCTCGCCTTTTGCTTCGGCCCACTCTCCTTTCAATTTCCATAAGACTGCGATAATTATACTCATGCCCAGAAGAGCGTCTATAACGAAAATGCTCCGCCAGCTGAAATACTCAGTCAGTAATCCTCCCAACGGCGGCCCCAGAGAAAGACCGGTATAAACAGCAGCCGCAATGATCCCCAGCGCCTTGCCCCTTTCCCTGACTGGAAATACGGAAGCCACAATTGCCACGCCGGTTCCGAAAATCATAGCTCCGCCTATGCCTTGCAATACGCGGAAGAAGGTAAGCCATATGCCGGATTGAGAAATTGCGGCTAAAATCGACCCGGCAGCATCAATGATGATGCCGTATATGAATATTTTTTTTCGGCCTTTGATATCGGCTAGTCTTCCTAACGGGACAAGGAATATCGCTGCTGCCAAAAGATATGATGTTACTATCCAGTCCAGCGATATCGCACTGAGGGCGAATTCTTTGCCTATTGATGGCAGCGCGACATTTACCGATGATCCAACAAAAGGCGTAAGGAACGAGGCCATGCCAGCAACAAATAACGCTGTTCCTTTACCCGCATTTCCGGCTTCTTCAATTTTCATTTCGTAATATTGGCAGTAGCAATTACCCGGTTTTTTATTGATTGGCTGTGCCGGCAGGTACCGAACCCCAGGCCTGATATGTGACCTGCCGG
This sequence comes from Dehalococcoidia bacterium, assembly GCA_028715025.1. GTDB lineage: Bacteria > Chloroflexota > Dehalococcoidia > GIF9 > UBA5629 > CAIMUM01. The sequence continues at coordinate 1,781 of JAQTLG010000297.1, forward strand.
CACCTGAATTATGGCACCACTTGAACCGTGACGGATTTGTTATTTGAGCTGTATGCGTTGCTGGCTGTCAGGACATAGGTGGTTGTAGAAGTAGGGGCTAATGTCCGCGAACCATTGGCCGGTACGCTGCCTATGCCGCTGATGCTCACGCTGGTAGCGCCCACTACGCTCCAGTGCAATAGCACCGGATAGCCGGATTTTACGGTCTTGGGCGTAACGTTGAAAATTTCAATGAACGGCGTTAAGCTCTGGTTGCCGCCGGGACTTCCATACGGGTAGCCGTACATGCCTCCATAACCGCCCCCATTCATGCCCCCGTACATACCACCATACATGCCGCCGTACATGCCGGTATAAGGACTGTAGCCGTTGTAATCGCCCGGATAACCATACATCATGCCATATGGAAATTCATAGGGGTAGACCGTGCCGACTGTAACCACCGCTGCTTTAGAAAGCACACAGCAACTGGTCATCGCCGTCAGAGTATAGCTTGTAGTGGAATTAGGGGTTACAGTCCTGGACCCGGCTGCCGGCACCTCTCCTATTCCCTGATCGATTGTGACGGAGTCTGCGCCTGTGACGTTCCACGTCAGCGTGGCTGACTGGCCGATATTAATCGACGCAGGGGCTGCATTGAAATCTGCAGCGATCGGCGGATTGACTGTGACGACCGTTGATCGTTGCACATTGCCTCCGGCATTACTTGCCGTAAGGGTGTAGGTAGTGGTCTGCGTCGGGGAAACAAGTCGCAGTCCGCTCGCGGGAACATCGCCTATACCTTGATCAATTGACACACTATCAGCGCCCGTAACGTTCCATTGAAGGGTCGCGGAGCTGCCGGATGCAAGGACTGAAGGATTTGCCGCCATATTTATAGCGATAGGTGACGGCCTGACTACCAGGATTACGGACTTACTTGCGGTTCCAAGCGGACTTGAGACAGAGATGGTATAGGCGGTCGTAACATTGGGATTCACCGGCAACGTTCCTGCCGCGGGCACTGTTCCCGGCCCGGGTTCAATATTCACTGAATTGCCCCCCGAGACGTTCCAGATCAGCGTAGCCGAACCTCCTGTATTGATAGCACCTGGCGACACATCGAATGTATTTACCACCGGTATTACAGCAGTGCAACCGAATGACAGCGTCGATAATGTCAGAAGGACCAAGAGTAAAAGCGATAGCCGTTTCATTTACATACTC
>JAQTLG010000298.1 GCA_028715025.1 Dehalococcoidia bacterium
GCATACCCGGCTATGATGTGTTTGTTCGCAGAACAGGTCCATAGCGCTACCACACAGGGCAAATTTGAAAGTACGTATTATCTTCTTATATATTACAAGTCCATAATAATTAAATCGATATTGACAAAATTAATATCGAGTGTTAATATTTGCTAACACTCAACTCACAACAGGTTCTGTTGGGCTATATGGTCTGAGTATTAGATCGCATTGGGGGGGCTTGCATATCTAAGAAAAATCGGGGGCTTTTTACCCATGCTGAATTAAAGGAGACGGGCAGCGAGGCGTCTAAATCTAAGGAGGTAGTGATATGACCAGGCAGTCTGACGTCGAAAGGGAACGAATGGTAGAGATGTTCGACAACCTCAGGGCTGACAAATACCCTCTCAGAGATTTCAAAGCTATCGGCAAGAAGATGCCCAGGAGGATTGACGGTTTTAACAAAGCCACAGGACATGCTGACTATACCATGGATATACAACTACCAGGCATGCTGTACATGCGCTTTATGACGTCGCCCTACCCCCATGCCAAAATACTCAATATTGATACAAGCAAGGCTGAGAAACTGCCGGGAGTAAGGCACATACTGCGCCATGATGATCCTGAAATGCCGGAAGCAGCGAGCATTGGCCAGATGGCGGGATTCTTCGGTACCGACAAGCCGCTTCCAGGAGTTGCCCATTTTGAAGGAGAGCCTGTTGGCGCTGCCGTGGCAGCCGATACCGAGGCCATCGCTGAAGAGGCGCTTTCCCTGATCGAGATTGAGTGGGAGCAACGTCCTTTTAATCTCGATGTGGAGAAAGCTGCCGAACCAAGCGCTGCACTGTCCTACCCTGAACGTTATTCAGACGGGAACTATTGGAACATGGGTATTCTGGACAAATTGATTAAGGGCGACGTCAAGAAGGGATTTGCGGAGGCGGAAAAGATTGTGGAATTCAGGATCGTGCGCCGCCCCCATACCTGGGTAGGCCCGGAGCGCCAGTGTGGAGTCTTCAGATGGCACGAGGACTGCCCCGAGGTATGGATAAAACAACAGAGGGCACATCTCCCCAAATATCAAATCTCCAGCTGGTATGGCGGCGTACCTATGGACAAAATTCAACTCCATATGCTTTATCAGGGAGGGAGTTTCGGAGGATGGACCTGTGTCGAATGGCTCATGGGGCCGCACTATTGTGCCGGCCTGGTGGCAAAGAGAACAAGAAGGCCGGTGAAATATATTTTGACCCGCAGGGAGGATTTTTACGGTGGCTCCATGGATGCAGGAGTTTATTATATTAAAGTGGGATTTAAATTGGACGGTACTATAACCGCAGTTGACGGTCTCCTCTATAACGTTAACGCGTACATGCCGGTTTTTTATCCTGCTCTCCATATTCATGAAAATACCCGCGTTCCCAATGTGAACTCCCAGGTCAAATCAGTATGGGTCAACAAGGGACCGATGGTGCCCACGCGCTGCGAGATGCTGGCACCATGTCTATCCTTGACACTGATCATGGATCACGTTGCGGCCGAACTGGGGATGGACCCGACCGAGGTTGCACTTAAAAACGACGGCGCCGAGCAACACGACATGGCCTGGCTCAACGAGGAGAAAAAACAGCGTGGCTTCGAGATCCGTGACAGTCTCAAGGAATGTATAGAGAAAGGTAAGGCAGCGATTAACTGGGACCAGAAATGGCATAAAGCAGGCACACGTAAATTGCCTAACGGGCGCATGCACGGAATCGGTTTCACCTGGACACAGGAGTGGGGTGACTCCAATGGCAGCTCTGAAGTTGCTATACGAATCGAACGAAAAGACGGGACTGCAACGATACTATCGATGGGTTCTGACCAGGGCGTCAATGCAGAAGAATCATACTGTCAGATTGTATCAGATGAGCTTGGCTTCCGGCTTGAGGATGTTCATTATAACCAACAGGTCGATCCGGGATTCTACAGAATGTGCCCCGGCGCTTCAACAAATATGTCTATTAACGGTTGGGCGGTGCGACATGCGGCCAGAATCCTGAAGCATAAGATTCTGGAAGCTGTTACCAGCCCTACATCTCCTTCTCAGCGAGGCAGCTTTGCTCCGATGTTGCCCGATACAAAACCGGAGGACCTGGATATCAGGGATAGCATCATTTTCCTTAAAGCTGATCCTTCCGTACAAATACCCGTCTCCGACCTCCCTAAACAGGGCAGTCTCAGCGGGCCAATGACTGAGCCCGAGGCCTTCGGCGTAAGGAACTCCTATGTAAAACCACTATTTACCGATGCCTATCATGTCCAGGAAGGCGGTTACAGCCCCAATAATCCCAGACCTCATTTCTGCCGCCAGGCTCACTTCATGGAGGTTGAGGTCGATACTGAGACAGGTGAGATCTTCATTACCAGAATTGTCAACACTAACGATGTAGGTAAGGCGATTAATCCCATGAGCTGCAATGGTCAGCAGTACGGCGGAAGCATCATGGCTGTCAGCCGCGCCCAATTCGAGGAGGTGGTACATGACCCGGCCACCGGTGTGATGCTGAACGGAAACCTGCTGGACTACAAGATAGCTACCATGAAGGATATGGGTCCCATTGACACGATTTTGGTGGAGAGTGGTATGGGTTACGGTCCCTACGGGCTTTGCGGCATAGGCGAGGATATCGCTACAGTCCTGCCGGGCTTGCTGGCGCCTGCGGTCTACAACGCTATTGGAGTCTGGATTGAGGATTTTCCCATCACACCGGATAAGGTGCTAAAAGCCCTGGGGAAAATTTAAGGTGGAAAGATGGAGCAATTCAAGCATTTCAATGCATGAGGTGATTTTGATATGTTGTTCAATCTTTTGTTGTCCGTCTTAAATCTAGCCATTGGCATGACAACAAAAAATAACAGGTCTATAAGGGATCTGATTGCAGTACACTACTATAAATATGTGATGATGACCAGGGACGGGAAAATAGGCAGGCGCTTCATTTTCAACTACGG
>JAQTLG010000299.1 GCA_028715025.1 Dehalococcoidia bacterium
AGAATTGATTACTAATAGTCACAAATATTATTACGTAGCCGGCGCAGGAGGCTTCGATTTTCAGCTATCGACCAAAATCATATTCGGTGAGGGGTCTGTACGCAGGCTTAGCGCAGAAATCAAAGGGCGCGGCAGAAGCAATGTTCTCATTGTTACCAGCAAAGGCATGTCCAAACGGTCATCACTGAAGGGCATTCTCACTGATATCGGTGAGGCCGGAATAAAGATAAATGTCTATTCTTCCACTCCTCCCGAGCCGTCAGTAGAAGATGTAACCAAATGTCTTGAATTCGCAAAGCAGGTAAAGCCTGACCTCGTGGTGGGAATCGGCGGCGGCAGCGCGATGGATGTAGCGAAAAAAACGGCGCTGGAAATCGGTGTACCCAAAATCATGGTACCCACAACAGCGGGCAGCGGCAGCGAAGTCACGTTTAATTCCGTTCTCATGGTGGAAAAGCGTAAAAAATCGTTCAGCGATATCAATCTTGCAGCCGATGTGGCCATAGTCGATCCGGACCTGCTGACAACCATGCCCACTGCAGTCATGGTTTGTTCGGCTATGGATGCCATGGCGCATGCCGCGGAAAGCTATGGCGCCAGGAAGGGAAACAATATTACGCGTGCTCTCGCATTGGAGGCATACCTTTTGACCCGGGATAATATCAGTCGTGCTATATCAGGTGAGGCGGGGGGCAGGCGCGGTATAGCCATGGGAAGCCTGATGGCGGGAATGGCGCTGACCGGAACGGGGACAACGCTGGGACATGCCCTGGCCTATCCGTTGTCCAACCGCGGCATGACGCACGGCCAGTCCCTGGCGGTCGTGCTGCCGTATCTATTGAAGATCAATCGCTTCAACGCGGACCATGCCGATAACTTGAAGTCCTTCCGCCGGAAGTACTGCCCTCTCCCCAAGATAGTTTGGGACATCCCAGCTATGGCCGCGGAGGTTGCAGCCGACGAAAGGCACCTGGCAAACAATCCGGTTGATGTGACATTGCAGGAGATTACTGAAATATATACCGATATGCAAAAAGAAGCTTGAAAGGGGAGAGGTAGGTGAGTCCCGATATTGAAAAGGCCGTCCCTTGAGGGACGGCCTTTCTATTAGTTGAAGTCAAAGACCGCTCAGGCTGCGGTAGCTTTGGTGCCGGTGCCGGCTTTCTGTCGCTTGCGCATAAAGACGCTCAGCAGCACAATGCCGACGATCAGCAGCACTATTACCACAAGGATAATAATCGGTATCGTGTAGTCGTAGGCCCAGGTAAGAAGCTTGGTCTGGGGGCTGTTCATGAGCACCGTGCCCCGGCCGTTCTCCGCGATCATCCTGCCACCCAGCAGGCCCCAGAACCCGCTCATAGGTATGGGCTGCAGTGCCAGATCATAGGAAGCAGTGCTGTCCTTGAGCTCCCATGAGCTTTCAGTGACGGGTGGATTATCCGACTTGAGCGTGAGCAGATAATAGGTGTCATAACTCGCTTTTACATTGCCTGCGCCGCTGACGTTGAAGGACAGATCTCGCCAGGCGCTGGCGCTGCCATCGGGCAGAATCCACTGCTTGAAAACGTATTTGACGTCCGGCAGGGCAGCGCTTGTCACCGGGCTGGCCGCACTGCTGGTGAAGGCGCTCCCCACTGCATAATAGCCGGTGCCGGGCGGCTCTGACACGCCCGGCGGCTCGCTGCCGGTCTGGATAAACACCTCAACGGCATAATCAAAGTGGGCCGTTTGGTTGGAGTCGCTGACCAGTATCTGATGCGGCCCTGTTACACCGAACCTCACATTGGGATATGCTCCTGCTACCGACTGCTCAACGCTGGTGAGGTACATCTCCCCAGGGTGACCAGTGAAGGACGCCGACTGGCTGCCACCCAGCGTGGCCTCCGGTGCGCCATCGATCAGCACCGGCGTGGTTCCTTCGGTCAGGCCGGGGCCGACTTCAACAGTAAAGTCGTAGTAGGAACTGTAATCTATGCCGCTTGTATAGTCGCCATAGGAATCGATAACCAATATGAAGGGGCGGCTGGCGGGCGGACAGCAGTCCGCGCAGGTGTAATAATTATCGGTCACCGTGGCCGTCACATTGTAAATGCCGGCGGAGCCGGGTGGCGGGACGCCTGTGATCTCCCCGGTGTATGGATCAAGAATGAGTCCCGGCGGCAGCCCTGCTGCACTCCAGGTGTAGTTGCCCGAACAGCCGACGGCGCTGAGCGGGAGATAGAAGGGCAGGCTCTCCATGGACCATGCCGTAACAAAAGTGTCGATGATGGTAAGCGGATCAGGTGGAAGCACAGCCGGCACAACTGTAATCGTCACCGGCGCAGCGGGAGATGCTGTGGCACAGGGCGGAGGGACCGGTCCCGGCCACATCTCGGTCACGCCCACGGAGAAGTTATACACTCCGGCAGACCCCAGGGGCGGGCAGACTGTGAGCACGCCCGTGTTCTCGTCCAGCACCACCCAGGCGGGCGGCGCACCAGACAGCCAGTAGAAATAGGTGAAGGGCCCGGTAGGACATACCTGCCCGACAGGACTGAAAGTGGTGGTAAAGGATTGGCATTCTTCGAGGTTTTCGGATACAGGATTGGGCACGACCCCAAAACAACCTGCCGCAGTCAGAATCGACACAACCAGAAAACATATACACAGTCTTAAAAGCATTGCCGGCCGCCGCTTTTTATCATCATCTATTCTCATGTCACCATCTCCATATCAATTCGCATTCAATCATCCGTCCAACTCTGCCCTCTGCAGGAATCACGTCATTGCAGGATGGGGGGTCGTGTAAACACCACGCAGGATTTGGTGGCCTCGCTCTGGGTTGTATAGCATTTGCCGCCGTACTGCGTGCACTGGGTGCGCGTGGACTGGAAGACCTTGCCATTCGCGCAGCACCAGCACGTTTGAGCGGCCTGGCAGTATCTGGTGGCCTCGGTCTGGGAGGTGTAGCAGTTGCCGCCCTACTGCGCGCAC
>JAQTLG010000300.1 GCA_028715025.1 Dehalococcoidia bacterium
TACCGATTACGATATCGATCTGGCCATTGCCGAGTTGTCAGCAGAGATAAATGGTCTGTCGGCGTTGCAGGCGCTGCTGAAAGAAGGCAACTACACCGGTGCAGCGGATACCATACAGTCGACACTGATCGAGATGGTGGATACCCACAGCGTGGTCAAAAGGCTGAACCATCTTCCTCAGAACGCGGTCTACCCTGATACCTGCACCGCATATACTATGGTGAGCGAGATACAGAGCTCGCTGGATCTGCTGAATGATATCTCGCAGCAAAAGGAGTTCGACGACGTTAAATTCGCTGAGACGCTGGCTACGGTAAAACATGATATGGAACTGACGGAGAAGATACTTGATGAGAATATCTCAACCTACCGCGCTGGCCTCAACCTCAAGACGCAGCGTGATTACAATATTGCTGTCCAGAACGCCATTATCGGCCTGCAGCGCGCCAAGCAGGCCCTGCTCAAAACCGAGTTGATGGCTCCCTTCGACGGCAGGGTTACCGATATAAATCTACATGCCGGGGATATGATAAGCCAGAGGTATTCGGTGACGGGCGCGCCGATCGACTCATATGTTGTCCAGCTTGTGGATGTCAATTCCGTTCGCATGGTCGGACTGATGGATGAGATCGATGTAGCCAGAGTAGCCGGCAGGCCGCTGGATGAGTTGCAGCCGGTTATATCGGTTGACGCCTTCCCCGGACGTCAGTTCAAGGGCCGTGTTACTTTTATCTCTCCCTTCGGCGCACAGCAGGCCGCCGGTATTCAATACTACGGTACGGTCCAGACCACGCTGCCTACCTATGAGATCGAGATAGCGCTGGACCCGGCAGATACCATGTATCTGACGGGCGGGATGACGGCCACGGCTGAGATACTGGTCGATTCGCGCAGCGGCGTGCTGATCGTGCCCAACAGCGCCCTGAACGGACAGGAAGGAAACTATACAGTGCGAGTGCTCAAAGATGAGAAAACAGGTCTGATTGAGGAGCGCCCGGTTGAAATCGGGTTGCAGGGTAAAAATTATACCGAGATAGCTTCAGGCCTTACCGAAGGTGAGATGGTCGTGCTGGAGAAGTCAGCCGCCCCGCCCAACGTGCTGCGCAAGTAGAAAATGACGTATATCTATAAGGCCGTTCCAAATTCAAGCGGAGGCAACAACTATGGCATCTAAGTTATCTGAGAAAATGAAGTCGAGCCTTTCCACCACAAGGGGGAAAGTGATATTCATTGTTGCGCTGGTAGTCGTCCTGGGTGGGTTAGTCGTCCTGGGAATACTTGTCTACCAGAGCTACGTCTATGTCACCACCGACAACGCGCGCATCAGCGCCCCGCTCATCGCGGTGCCGGCGCTGGCTTCCAGCCAGATCATCAGCCTGGATGTTGACCTGGGAAGCTACGTCGAAAAAGGCCAAAAATTGGCAGTCATGGGCGTGCCGCGACCGGACAGCCCGGCCGACAGGCAGGGTCTCAAGGAGATACCGTTGGGCAGGGCCAGCCTGGATGCTCCTGTGAGCGGCTATGTAGCCGCAGTATGGTCATACCCCGGCCAGATCGTGTCAGCGGGCTCCTCAGTGGTTACGCTCTACGACGCATCCAATACCTGGGTGATGGCAAACATATCCGAGGCCGACCTTCACCGCATTCAACCCGGCCAGGAGGCCGAGGTAACTGTTGACAGTCTGGGTGGTGTTAAGCTTCAAGGCAAAGTCGATGGGATAGCAGCTGCCACAGCAGCGACCTTCTCGCTCATGCCGCAGAACAACACGACAGGCAACTTCATCAAGGTGGCGCAGGTAGTACCGGTCAAGATCTCCGTCGATAATCCCAACAACTATGTGCTTATCCCCGGCACATCGGTCGAGGTCAAAATAACCACTAGGTAACCGGGTAAAGGCACAATGCCGAGAACTAGCGAATCACGCGTCATGGCGGTGGCCATCATCGGCACCTTCATGGTGGTACTGGATCAGACCATCATGAATGTGGCCCTGCCGCACATAATGGCGGTCTTCAACGAGACAGCCGACCGCGCCCAGCTCGTGGTTTCGGCCTACCTCATGGCCACTGCCATCTCTACACCCACAGCTGCTTTCCTTGCCCAGCGCTTCGGAATAAAAAGGGTCTACCTCTTCAGCCAGGTGGGTTTTCTAATTGGATCCATACTGTGCGGAATAGCCTGGGATACGCACTCGCTTATAGCCTTCAGGGTATTGCAGGGTCTGGCGGGCGGTCTGCTCAACCCGCTGGCTATGACCTTCCTCTTCACCAACATACCTCCTGAGGACCGCGGCACCGCCATGGCCATATTCGGCGTACCCATGATGCTGGCCCCCGCCATCGGACCTACGCTGGGCGGGTACCTAGTTGATTATTGGAGCTGGCGCATGGTCTTTTATGTGAATGTGCCTGTCGTGCTGATAGCCATCGCCATGGGCATCTCCTGGATTGAGGAGACGCCGACGTCCATCACAAGCTTTGACTACAAGGGGTTTTTCCTGGCAGCTTCCGGCTTCAGTGCGATCCTGTACGCTTTTTCCTACGCGCCCACCTGGCATTTGGACGACTGGCGCATTGTGACCCTGCTGGTTGTCGGCTGCGTTTGCATTCTGTCATGGGTGATTGTCGAATTACGAGGCCGGAATCCGTTACTCGACCTGCATATGTTTAAAAGGGGCGGCTTCTCACTGGGCATCGGCTTGACCTTTGTCACAACCATCGGACTGTTCTCGCTCGTATTTTTGCTCCCGTTGTTTTTGCAGAACCTGCGCGGATTCTCCGCGCTGGCCAGCGGGCTGATGGTGCTGCCCTCGGTCATCGGCTCCATGATATCTATGCCCGTGGCAGGTAAGCTTTATGATAGGCTCGGGCCGCGCTTTCCGACTGTTTTGGGACTGGTCATCACAGGGATCACCTCCCTCTGGATGCAGGTGCTGGATGTCACCACGCCCGATGACACGCTGCGGTTG
>JAQTLG010000301.1 GCA_028715025.1 Dehalococcoidia bacterium
TGGCTGCCTCGACCAGTACCTCGGTCTCGGGCCTGGGTATCAGTACCCTGGGGTCAACGAAGAGGTTGAGGCCGAAAAATTCCTTGCGGCCCGTGATATAAGCTGCGGGTTCACGACGCAGCCTGCGCACAGTCAGACCGTCAAGCAGGGCTAGTTCTTCAATGTTCAGTGCCCTCTCCGGCTGCGCGAATATTTCAGCTTTGCCGAGTTTCAGCGCATGGCAGAGCAGAGCCGATGCCTCGTCCGCCGCCCCATCTATGCTCGCCTGCTGGAAAATTGAAGTATATTTACACAGCCATTCCCGGACGGTCACAAGCTGCTATCCTGTAATAACTGCGATTGTTCCTCGGTAGATAGAGCATCGATGAGCTTGTCCAGGTCGCCGTCCAAAATGCGTGGCAGACCGTGCAGGCTAAGGTTGATGCGATGGTCGGTCAGGCGATCTTGAGGGAAGTTGTAGGTGCGGATCTTCTCGGACCTGTCCCCGCTGCCTATCTGCGACCTGCGCTCTTCGGTGAGCTCGTTCTGCTGCTTGCGCTGCTCGATGTCGTATAGCCTGGACCTCAGCACCGCCATGGCCTTGAGCTTATTGCGGAGCTGTGACCGCTCGTCCTGGCAGATTGCTACGATTCCTGTGGGTATGTGCGTGATACGCACCGCCGTGCTCAGCTTGTTGACGTTCTGACCGCCTGCGCCTCCGCTGCGGAAGATGTCGATCCGCAGGTCCTCCTGGTTAATATGCACGTCTATCTCTTCCGCTTCTGGCAACACTGCTACCGTAGCGGCTGATGTATGTATCCTGCCTGAAGCCTCGGTGACAGGGACGCGTTGCACACGGTGCACGCCGCGTTCGTACTTGAGATGGCCGTAGGCGCCTTTTCCCTTGACTTCGAAGATGATCTCCTTGAAGCCCCCCATCTCATTCTGGTTGCTATCGATTATATCTATTTGCCAGCCTTTGGCCTGGGCGTAGCGCGAATACATTCGGTACAAATCCGCCGCGAAGAGGGCAGCCTCATCACCTCCCGTACCCGCCCTGATCTCCACGATAGCATCCTTGTCCCGGTTGGCGTCCTTGGGCACGAGACTGAGGCGTAGTACTTCGCCCAACGCCTGCTCTGAAGCCTTCAGTTCAGCGAGTTCTTCCCTGGCCATGGACAGCATATCAGGATCCAGTCCGCTCTCGATCATGGCCTGCGTATCGGCAATGGCCTTTCCCGCCACTTTGTACTGCCTGTATTTGTTTACAGCATCCTCGATGGCGGCCCGCTCCTGCGAGAGAGCCTGTACACGCTGGAAATCGTTGTAAACCTCCGGCTGGGTGATCATTTCACCCAGTTCCTCGTAGTGTTTTTCAATTGCTTCCAGTTTTTCAAACATGGCTCAATCCTGAATAATATACGAATTATAGCATCGTAGTTTGAATACACTCAAATTGGCTGTATCTGCGAAAGTCAGGAATCAGTTATAATAGGCATCACATCCAATAGGATTAAAACGTTTGGAGGTCAGCATGAAAAACGAGCAGGTGCAGAGACCGGTGTTGGAAGGGGCGCGTCGAGTCTGGGTCTTCGTTCTTTTAGGGGCTACTCTGCTGCTGGCGGGATCGGTCTTCGGCGTCGACTGGATAAATTATCTTGACAAGACAGGCAGCCTTTATCCTGCTATCGCCAAGCCGGGCATTACCCTGCTGTCAATGATCATCGTCCTTATCGCGGGAAAATATGCGCTGGAGAAAAAGGACTGGACACTGCTGCTGCTGGCTTTCTGCTGTATGCTGCCCACTGATATTCTGATGAGCGTGGTGGTTGCTGTACCAGGTATGACCGTTGGGGGCTGGACCTTCATGATCGGTGGAGTGCTGTCCATTATCGCCCATATTTTCCTTATCATACGCGTAGGACGCGGCTTCGGTTACTTCAAACAGTTCAGACCATTACAATTATGGCTTCCCGTGTTAATCTACGGCTCAGCCGTGGTTGTAATAGCGATCCTGTGGAATGACATCGTGCGAGTCGGGCACGGCGTACTCGGTCCGGTTTATACAGCTTTCTTCTGCACCACTACCTGGCTGGCCTGGGAGACTGTACGCCGCAAGCTTTATCCGGCGCCTAATGCCTGGATGGTGGCCATCGCGGCCACCTGCTGGTATATCACTGAGATCATCGGTGAGGTTTACAACCTGGGCCTGGGCAATATCTCACAGGTCATGTTCTGCCTGGTCTGGGTATTTTACGGCACGAATGTTGTTCTGTGGGCGCTGAGCGGGTACAGATGGACTAAAAATTAACCCCGGTTGCTTTCAGTTCTGCTCTCTCGTTGACCATTTTTCCATATATCAGGTATGATAAATCACATCCAAACTTCCATCTGTGGCGAGGAGGTCCGATATGTCACACTGCACACAGCATCCGGGGAAAGACGCCGTTGGAGCTTGTAGCGAATGCGGGCACCTGGTCTGCAAAGCCTGTTATACGGAGGTCAAGGACAGGGTCTACTGTACGTCCTGTGCCAATAAATTGTTCACCATAAAGGAGCAGCCGCCTGCTCCGACCCCAACCGGCGATGCTCAATCTAAATCAAAGCAGAAACAGATAGAACAGCAACCGTCCGCGCCGAAGCAGGAGATCAGCAGCATCGCTCCTGCAACCGAGTCCAAACATGACGCCGGCAGTATTGCTCCACCGGCTGTACCGGTGGCGCAACCGCAGACAGCAGCCGCTGTGACCCCTGCCACAAGTGTGCCTCCCGTAATAAAAAAGGCGATAATCACTCCATCCGCTGCAACCGATACTGGTAAAGAAACACCCCATCGTGACGTCAAAGTCCCCTCGGGACTGTGGTGGCTGGCCCCTGTACTGCTCGCTTTCATAGGCGGTCTGCTCGCCTGGTTCATGAATAAATCTAAAGAGCCCGGCAAAGCG
>JAQTLG010000302.1 GCA_028715025.1 Dehalococcoidia bacterium
TATTGTATCTCCGGCGGCAACTTCGCCGATGGCATAATTAATATGTTCCCATGGATGAGCGGCATCTCCGCTGTTGGCATCATTTCCACCATTTGCGGCAGTAGCAACATACCAATCATCTGCGGCGCTGGCCGGTGCAGGCTGTATGAAGACCGCTCCCAACAGAGCAAAGAGCGACAGCAACGTCATCAACATATGGACTGATAGCTTTGCGGCCATTAAACGATTCCTCCCGATGGTTTTCATGCCTCAATGACTGAACGATTACAAGTCGGCCTATTCTAACATCGACCATAACCATCGTCAATGATATTTGCGGAAACGTGAAAAACATCAGGGCGGGCCTTCAGGCCCGCCCTTTAGATATCATAGTTAACTTCTATATTTTTTCTATACAGCCATCCTGCGCCGGCGCATGTAAACGATCAGCAATACTGCTAAGATCACTATAAAAGCAGCAAATGCAATAGCAAACAGAATATCGTTATTGTTCCCGCCGGTAACGTTGAGGACGCCCGCCTGAACGTTGTTCACGCGTACGCTGTATTCTCCCGGCTGGGACGGCGTCAGGGTGAAAATCACAGGCGTTGTGCTGCCGCCGTCTACCTTTACTCCCTGTGAGCCGGCGACCTCGCTATTAAGATAAACCTTGACTACGGCCGCGCCGCTGGCGCCTCCCGTATTGGCCACATCAGCGCTGACCGTTACCGTGCTTCCGGCTGTTATAGATGAAGACGATATCGTTGCTGACGTGACCTGAAGGTTAGGTGGATTCAAAGCGCTCGGCGATGTGATAGATGTCAGGGACGCGCCGTGTGAACCGGGCCCGGCATTGATACCCTGTTGCATGGGAGGTGGAACAGGGGCGGTTGTAAAGGTTACCATGGCTGTGGATATGGTAAGTGTCGGTAGCACCTGAAAGACTGAACTGACCGTGGCGACGCCGGCTGTGGTTGACGATCGAAGTGTTGTAACAGCATGCCCCCCGGATGTCAAAGCGAACAAGCTGGTTAACGTGCCGGCGGTGGTTGCGAAGTTTATCTGTAATCCGTCCGGTATATTACACCCCATGATTTCGTAGTTACTATTGCGTGTGCAGTCCAGGTCAAGGGTGGAAAGAGATACGCCATCGGCTACGATTGTAGCAGGGGTAACCGTCAGGTTCATGGCGGCCCATGGATCGAAGTCCAGTACAGTATGCCCATTGGTATCAATCAGGTCACCCGTGCCCGGGCCCGCTCCATCCACGTTCGGGCCACTATTGGCTCCCCAGTAATTATTTGTTACGTTGAATGCACCGTCGGCTAAAAGGACCAGCCCGGCTGTCGTATTTCCGACTAAGGCATTGCAGTGGGCTGCCAGGTCATTTTCAGCCCTGATGCCGATCGTATTATGATAGAAAATGTTGCTCGAAACAGCTTCCAGCGGGCAGCGGAGAAACAGCCCTGTATCGTTGTCATAGATCAGGTTATTGGTCACGGATATCCATACGGATGATGTTATGGTCAGGGAAATGCCAAAGAGGCAATTGTAGATCTCATTGTTGTCGATAGAGCCACCGGTTGTGATTCCTGTTTCGGCTATGCCAAGTTCAAATCCATATATCTCGTTACCCCGTATTGCGATCGGCCCCGTACCCCCACACTGAACACCATCAAAAGCTGATGTTCCCCGAATTTCGTTATTACTGATAATGATGTTCTGGCCATCCTGAATCCGTACAGCCTCAGCCACCGTAGATATTGCGTTGGCGTCCACAAGTCCGGAAGTCGCTGTCTCTATATAAACACACGATGAAGAAGGTTCCTCACCATTTATTTCGTTGTTAACTATGTTGACAACGCTGGCGCTGCTCTCTACGCCCGAGGTGATAAAATCGACGATCGAGGAATTCTGGACGGTGACATTCGAACCACCCAATACAGCGATATCGATGTCGGCGATATTGTTATTAAATGCGCCGGAGACGCAGCCGGCATCGAATCCGCTGGAGCCGATTACATTGTCAAAAACAACTGTTGCGTAATAATCAGCGCCGGCTTTCCTGGGGGCAACGGCATAAGCCGTGAGAGTGCTGACTGTGACATTTGTTGTGTCGTGCGCCAGGATCACATAATCATATATAAGGCCAACTCCTGATGTGTAGTTCGTTCTGTCGCCAACAGCCGGGGCTTCGATAAAAGTCCCGTTGGGTGTCGGTGCGACGGCGGTACCAATAAGTGTGAGAGACTTGTCTATGACCACCTGCTCGACAAAGGTGCCAAGCCCTATGTGGATTGTATCTCCAGCAGCAGCCATGCCGATAGCGTAGTTAATATGTTCCCATGGATGAGCGGCATCTCCGCTATTGGCATCATTCCCACCATTTGCAGCAGTAGCAACATACCAATCATTTGCGGCGCTGGCCGGCACCGGTTGAACAAACATCGATCCTATCAGAGCGGCAAATACCAGCAACACGACAACAAGATGGACTGAAAGCTTTGCAGTCATTAAACGATCCCTCCCGTCTTTCTGCCTCTATTCAAGAGCCGATACCGGATAATAAGGATAAAAAGCAACTATAGATCGGCTTATTCTAACATCGACCATAACCATCGTCAATGATATGAGCAGAGTAAACAAAAGCCGGGTACTATAGAATCCGTGTTATAGCTTGAAGACGATGTGCTTTCGCCATTTCTCGGAGGGCGAGGGGAAGTCTGAACGGTAATGGGCGCCGCGGCTCTCCTCGCGCAATAGCGCAGCTTCGGTCATCAGCCTGGCGTTGGTGATCATGGTATTCAATTCGTAAGAGAGGCGGTCGGTGGGCACTGGCAGGAGGCGGTTCCAGGCCGAAAGGGTTATGGCCGCCTGGTACAGCCCGTTTACGTCCCTCACGATGCCCACTTTGTCCCACAGCATAGACTGAAGGTTTGCC
>JAQTLG010000303.1 GCA_028715025.1 Dehalococcoidia bacterium
ATCTCTTCAATGAGAAATCTTGAGAGAAATTGAATGGTTCTGCCCAATTCACTTGGTTATTGAAAAATAGATTAAGAGCTTTGAGAATATTCGACTTCCCAACATCATTAGGCCCGGAGAAAATAGTCAGTTCACCAACTTTTTTCAATCTAATGTGGTGAATTGATCGTAAATATCTGATCTCAACGGATTTTATTATCTGCATGCAAAGCTATCAACGAATGCGCAATAATTTTAGGAACATTCTAATCGATGGACGCATAAAGCGCAATCTAGTTAATTGGTCAGAATACTATGCTATTTTATATAACATACTCGACTCCATTGGGGCTGGTCAATCCCTTATTATAAGAGTTCTATTATGTAACTATTAAAACCAAATGAGTAAACTCCCTGTACCTCAAATATAAATAACGGTGCTCGCCGTGATAATGATTGGCTCTGACATGACAGGAATAATTTACGATATTTTTGATCTTATCCACGTCTAATACATGCACTACAGCTTCTTTGGCTTTGATTTACGTCTTAAAACATGGCTTGGTAACATAGAGATGGAAATACTATTCCAGAATGTCCCTGAGATGAGTTCGACCATCAGCCAGGGTACGACTCAGCGTCTGGTCTTTTCGTTATACCCGGTGGTCTTCGCGGATGATGACCCTCGGCCCACCACTCAGGCTGGCGCTCCATTGCTTGGGAGGCTCGATCTTCTCCAGCCTGTCCAGTTGGCCGATGCCCTTCAGCCGCTGATAAATCAGTTGCCAGGCGCAGGGTCGGTCCGGCCTGACCTCGCAGCGGTCTTCCCTCGACCCGCCGCAGGGTCCGTTCAATAAATGCTTGGCGCAACGGGTGACGGGGCAGATGCCGCCATACTGATGCAGTACGCAGGACCCGCACTGGGCACATTTCTCGGTCCACATGCCCCTCTCCTCGAGTATGCCCAAGAATTTGGTATTTAAGCCGGCGTACACCGGCTTCTTGAGGAAGCGCTCGGCGATGGCCTGCACTCCTGCGCCGCAGCCCAGCGACAACACCACGTCGGCTTTCTCGATGGCTTCGGCGGCCTGCTCGATAAAGATGTTGTCGCACTGGCGCTCGATGGTAAGCTCGCTGACCGTATAGCCCAGACCCCTGGCCCTGGATGCAATGCGCAACGCGGAGGCGATGATGCTGACCTCCCGCTCTCCACCGGCCAGGCACACCGTCACGCAGGTGCCGCAGCCCAGCACAAGTATTTTGGAGTCGTTGGGCAGCATATCGATAAGTTCATTAATGCTCTTTCTCTCGGCGACTATCATAGCTTTGCCTCCTGAGGGGCGGTTCCTTTAGCTTTATTCAACGGGCTGGGGCCCAGCTTACTCACTGTCTCAGCCATCTCTTTTATATGTTCTGTCAACTGACGCGCCATGGCGGCGCTCACATTGACCATCTTGAGCCTCTCCGGCTCCAGCCCGCTCTCTGCTAAAAACTTGCGGGCATAGGCCACGCGACGCTTCGCGATCAGGTTGCCCTCCTTGAAGTGGCAGCTTCCCTCCTCGCATCCCGCCACCAGCACGCCGTCTGCGCCGTTCTCGAAGGCCCTCAGAAAATATTCCACCTCCAGCCTTCCCGTGCAGGGCGTGCGTATTATCCTCACGTTGGACGGATACTGCAGCCGCATGGAGCCGGCCAGGTCGGCCGCCGCATAGGCACAGTAGATGCAGCAGAAGGCCACGATCGTGGTTTCTTTTTCATTCATAGTACACCGCTCTTCTCCGGCAGCGCCGGCGCCTCCTGTTCTTTCATATCCTTGAATAACTCGTCCAGCATATCTTTGAACTGCTTCGACACGAAATGGTTGAGCTGTATGGCGCAGGCGGGACACTCTGCGGCGCAGATGCCGCAGCCCATGCACTTGGCGGCGATTATCTCGGCCTTGCGGTCGGCGTTAACCACCGGCGCGCCGTAGGGACAGACCTTGGTGCAGGTCATGCAGGAGATGCACTTCGACTGGTCGACACGCGAGACCTGCGCGCCCACCTCAAGATATGACTTGGAGAGCACGACCGAAGCGCGCGAGGCCGCGGCACGCGCCTGCGAGATGTTCTCGTCCAGGTGCTTGGGCGAATGCGCCATGCCGCAGAGATAGATCCCCTCGGTAGCAAACTCCACGGGACGCAGCTTGAGATGCGCCTCGACGAAGAAGCCGTCGGCATTGACCGGCACCTTCAGCATGTCGGCCACCCGCCTGTTCCCCTCAGCGGCGTCAACGCCGGTGCTCAGTACTACATTGTCCGCCTCTATCTCGACCGGCTCGGGGAAATCGGGACTCTTGAGGCTGACCCTCAGTCCGTTCTCACCGGCAACCACCGGCGGCGCAGCGCGGTCATAGCGTATGAATATGACGCCGGCGTCACGCGCCTGCTTGTAATATTTCTCGCGAAACCCGTAGGTGCGGATGTCACGGTACAATACGAATATATTGGCCGACGGATCGTCCTTCTTGATCCTGAGGGCATTTTTCACGGCCATCGAACAGCAGATACGGCTGCAGTAAGCCCTTTCCTCGTTGCGCGAGCCGACGCACTGGACCATCACCACGTTCTTGCCCGCCCAGGTCGAATCCCCCTCGCTCAGACGCTTCTCCAGCTCAAGCTGCGTGATCACCCTGCCGTCCTTGCCATAAAGATATTCCCTGGCCGCTGCCGGCTCGGCGCCGGTGGCCACGATGATGGCGCCGCATGAGACCTTGCTGTCCTGGGCATCCTGGAAAATGGTCACTTCGAACTGCCCGATGAAGCCGGCCACGCCGGTGACATCGGCGTTCAGATGAAGGATGATATCGGGGCTCTCCTCCACCTGTTTCACCAGGCCCGCCACAAAGGGCTGGATGTCCTCATGCTCAAGCGTGTAATTCAAATCGAGGGCGTTGCCCCCC
>JAQTLG010000304.1 GCA_028715025.1 Dehalococcoidia bacterium
ATTGACTCTCTCCGGTACCACGGCTTTCCCATCGAAATTATATAGCCTGACCACCATGCTGCGGTAATACTCCGGGAAGAAATAAACAGCGGGCACATACCGGTTATTCTGCTTCGTTAAAAACATGTCGTAATAACGCGAATAATCCGAGCCGCTCAAGCTGGCCAGCGCATGGAATTTGCCGTCATGGGCGGCTATCTCGTTATCCACGATAATATAGCGTGCGCCGTACCTATCGATGGTCTGTTCAGCCGATATGGCATCCTGCGCAGTAAAGAAATAGGCCGATTCGAGCGCACCCGTTCCCGGATTGGTGGCCGGAGGCCGCCGTCCTATCCTGGCGATCCAGTAACCGTAATCCCACCAGGCCAGAATCCCGTACGCATCCGACGTGTATTCGAATCCTCCCTGCCGGCCTGGGGGTTGATATAATCGGTAGTAAGTATCTGCCTCGCCGAACGGCTCGGGTGTATTTGTCCGCAGCCAGTCCGTGGCCTCGCACCAGGCGTTTGAGGGAGCGAATAGAGGCCTTCTGGCCAGGTCGATCGATGGCTTTTGCCCGTCGGGCAGCGGCCCGATACTGGGATAATACACCAGCAGTATTATCACAATCAGCACCGCTGCTATGGCAAAACTGCCCTGCATGGAGGTCCGCCTCGACCGCTGTGCCTGCCTGGCTGCGCGTTTCTTTCCCCTGGCTGAAGGCTTCACTGTTGCGACCGCTGCTGTAGACTCATTTTTCTTTCTGATCAGCGCTTCAAGCGGTATCCAACAGAGGTAACCGGTCAGCAGTACCACGTTGACCGCGAAATAGTAGGCGAAACGCCGCATGGAGAGTGCCGATAGTAAAATGATGATGCTCCATACCAGCAGCAGCGTCCTGTCAGTCTGACCCTTTTTGATCACCTGATAAAACAGCACAGCTATACAGAGCAGACTTATGAAAAAGGCCAGCATATAGTTGCCCATGGCCACCGCAAAGGTGAAACTGCCCTGCTGTATGAGCAGAGGCTGCATCTCCATTACGGTAGTCCCTATCGGCCAAACAAAAATGGTTGCCAGGCTGCCTGTCACCCACTGGAACATCCCAGGACTGACCACCGCCAGCAGGACTACTCCCAGCACAGCCAGCCCTGCAATAACGATCGGATAGTAATAACTCCTCAATCCCCTGCCGTTCATCCATCCGGAAAGAAGTGGCAATAATGCAGATACCAGCAATCCTGCAGCGAGCGCAGCCGCCGTTGAAATACCGTGTATCGCTGGAACGTATAAAATTAGCCCCACTCCGAAAAGACAAACGCCCAGAAGGCCGAGATAGCCGGTGGGCCGGCCGTGCAAATGGTCGACCACAGCCTGAACCACGATGAATAAAAATAGAACCAGCGCAAACAGCAGGGCGCCGGCCCAGGTCAGCATATATAGACCCAGGAAAATCCCGGCCAGGATGCTGAACGTTGCTGCCTTGCCGATTCCTCTCCAGCCCGCCTTAACCATCTCTCTCAACGACCTGCTGCGACAGGCCCTGACCGCCAGGAAGGCGAACAGCATGATACAGGTGGAGAAAAAAACTTCGGCGATATGATGGTCGGTATAACCCAGCAACGATCTGCTGAGGAACTCTCCCGGCATAATGGCCAGCAGGCCGGCGGACATCAGGCCCAGCCACTTGCTGCCCAGCAACAGGCCTATGAAGAATACGGCCAGTATGGTCAATACCGCCAGCACGGGTGGGATATACACCGATACCACGTCCACAGTATGCTGGCCGGCGTTTCCCAGGCTGATCAGCCAGATGATGCCGCCCATAAAATAAGCGAAGAAATCGGGCTGTGACCCTGTCACGATGCCTCCGGGATACAGCAGATAGGGATCGAACTGCGTGAGCTGCGGGAAGTGCTGCATCAGGTTATCCACCAGACGCATGTAGTAATAGGCGTCTATCCCCGTCATCTTCACCCAGTCCCTGACAAACACCTGGTCATAAGGGATAGCCACACGCAGCCAGAGAGCGACCGCAATGATCGCCACCAGTAGTAACAGGACAATCACCCAGGACGCCTTGTTTTTTAACGTCATATATCTGACCTTGCGATAGATTATAGCGTTAAGCTTGAATTTATGACAACGAACTTACGCTGCCTGCATTTTGACATCGGGCGATTAAAACTATATGCTTTATGCCAATTGAATATTTGAAGCAGGGCGCCCACGGGTGACCGCGGGCTTAAACGGAATGCAAACCGGCGCGATACCGGTACAGTCCCGCCTACTGTTAAAGTCAGAACGCCACCCTGCCGAAAAGCTGCCTCCGCGGAGTAAGGGGGCGGGATTTGTTATTTGTTAACGATCCCCCTGCCCGCACGGGCAGGGGATTTTTTTTCGGAGGTGATCTTTGAACAACGTCTGGAATAAACCGTTAATCTGCATTGCGCTGGCCGCCGTTTTATGTGTATGCGCATGCGCCACACCGGCCTCACCAGCAGAATTGAGAGACGACTCCGGCCAGGCCATAATAACGGCGCCTCCCGCCGAGCGCATAATATCGCTGGCCCCCGCCAATACCGAGATAATCTACGCCCTGGGACTGGAAAATAAGCTTGTGGGTGTTACGGAGTTCTGTAACTATCCTCCCGCCGCAAAAGACAAGCCCAGGGTGGGAGGATTCAGCACTGTGGACATCGAGAAAGCAGTGGCGCTCCAGCCGGATCTGGTGCTGGCAGCCGAGAAACATAACAAGAGCGTTACACCGCAACTTCAGAAGATGGGCTTCCGTGTCGTATCTCTTTATCCCAGTTCGTTACAGGGCGTCATACAGGATATAACGCTCGTCGGTAGACTGTGTGGCGCCGATACAGAAGCTGCAACGCTGACCGCCGACCTGCAAAAACGTATCGATG
>JAQTLG010000305.1 GCA_028715025.1 Dehalococcoidia bacterium
ATGGATAAGGTGGTCGGCGCGGTCAGGGCCATTCCCGCGCCCCTGGCCGTCAGGGCTGCCGGTGTTGAATCGCTGGTACCGATTACCACTCGGCTCAGGGATTCAGGAATAGAGGACGTCCTGCTGGACCCGGGCTCGAAGGATATGCAGGCTGCTTTACGCGATCAGACGCTTATCCGCAGGGCGGCCCTCAAGCAGGGATTCCGGCTGCTGGGATATCCCACCGTCGCATTCCCCTGCTTCATGACCGCGGATAAAAGGCGTGAGATGCTGCTGGCTGCTATGTTCATCCCCAAGTATGCGGGCATCATCGTGCTTTCGGATATAGATGAGCATACACTGTTGCCCCTGCTGGTGCAGAGGCTGAATATATATACCGATCCCCGCATGCCTATGTCCATGGAGGAGAAAGTCTATCCCATCAACCATCCGGACGCAGCGTCACCCGTGCTGGTGACGACCAACTGGGCGCTGACATACTTTATCGTGGCATCGGAGATCGAGGCCAGCAAGGTGCCTTCCTGGCTGTGCGTCAAAGAGACGGGAGGGCTGGGTGTGCTCACGGCCTGGGCAGCCGGCAAGTTCAGTGGCGACAGCATCGCACCCTTCATCAGGAAATGTGGTGTGGAGGGCATGGTCAAGCATCGTAAACTGGTCATTCCCGGCAAAGTGGCCCGCATACGTAATGAACTCACCGAGGCGCTGCCCGACTGGGAGATAATCGTGGGCCCGGGCGATGCCAACGAGATACCCGCTTACCTGCCCGGACTGGTCAAAAGCTGGAAAGGGTGATGTATTCATCGATTCTGACTGCATCGCGCCGGCATCCCGGCCACCTCATAGACATACTCCAGCAAATACAGTCCATGGATGGCTATTTATCCAATCAAGCCATGCTGAAGGTCGCTGGATTTCTCGATATGTCTTCAGCAGCAGTGTGGGGCGTGGCCACCTTCTATAACCAGTTCCGCTTCACGCCGCCGGCCAGGAAGCCTGTCAGGGTTTGCATGGGCACGGCCTGCCACCTGGCGGGCGGACAGCTCGTGCTGGAGGCTATGGCCCGCGAGTTGAAAATCGAGGTTGGCGGTACCAGCGAAGACCGGGAATTCAGCCTGGAAAGGGTGGCCTGCATCGGATGCTGTGCGCTGGCGCCGGTCGTGACCATGAAGGATAAGGTGTATCCCAGAATGACGCCGCCCGGGGTGGAGGAAGTCCTCGTGGGGATTAAGGCCGAGTCTGAAGCGGAAGCGTAATACAGGTCGATAATGAAAAACAGAATGATCCGCGCGCTCTCTCAAAAGAAGGTGGGCGCGCCGTATTCGGATAAAATCACACACATCCTTGTGGGGACGGCTACCTGTGGCCGCGCCGCCGGCTCAATGGCCGTCCTTGAGGCTTTCCGGCACGAAATAGGAGGCCTGGAGGACAGGGTGCGGGCCTGGGAGGTCGGCTGCATGGGGCTGTGTTCTCAGGAACCTCTGGTAGTAATTATCAAGCCGGGTGATTTCTCCGTCTGTTATCATCACGTCACTCCTCAGATGGTACAGCAGCTTGTTGAAGGGTACGTCAGGGGCGATGACCCCTGTCTGGATCTGGCGCTGGGCACGATGGCAGGTGGTAACGGCGACGCCGTTTACATACCCGAGCTCGACCTTTTCAAATATCAGGCAAGGGTACTGCTGCGCAACTGCGGCTACATCTCACCGCTGGAGATAGATCACTATATCGCCGGCGGAGGTTACCGGGGCCTGGCAAAAGCGCTAAAACTGGAGCCGACGCAGATAATAAAGCAGATTGAAAAATCAGGGCTGCGTGGCCTCGGTGGGGCGGGGTATCCCGCTGCGGCAAAGTGGGCGGCCTGCGCGCAAGCGGGTGGCAGTACTAAATATGTGATCTGTAACGCCGACGAGGGCGACCCCGGGGCTTTTATGGACCGCGTCCTCCTGGAGAGCGATCCTCACGCCGTGCTGGAGGGGATGATTATCGCCGGTTACGCTGTTGGAGCGAGCAAGGGATATATCTATATCAGGGAAGAGTATCCGCTGGCCATAGACAGGATCAGAGTTGCGCTCAAACAGGCCCGTGCCAAAGGCCTGCTGGGGAGTCGCATCCTGGATTCGGATTTCAGCTTTACGGTCGAGATAGTCAGGGGCGCAGGCGCTTTTGTCTCGGGGGAGGAGACTGCCATGATAGCGGCCATGGAAGGCGGGCGCTCCTGGCCGGAACACCGGCCGCCTTATCCCGCGCAAGCAGGCCTGCGCGGCAGGCCCACGCTGGTGAACAACGTTAAAACGCTGGCCGGCGTTTCCGTCATCCTGCAAAAGGGGTGGCGCTCGTTCCGCGATATGGGCACTGCAAATAGTCGGGGCACGGCGCTCTTTGCGCTGGCCGGCAAGCTGGAGAACACAGGCCTGGCCGAGGTACCCATGGGGACTTCGCTGCGCACGCTGGTTTATGATATCGGCGGCGGAATAAAACGCGGCCGGCAATTCAAGGCTGTGCAGATCGGAGGACCGTCCGGCGGTTGCCTTCCGGACGACCTGCTCGATACGCAGATAGATTTTGACTCACTCAAGTACGCGGGCGCCATCATGGGCTCCGGCGGCGTCATCGTTATGGATGAGGATAACTGCATGGTGGATACGGCCAAATATTTCGTGGATTTCAGCCGGCAGGAGTCCTGCGGGAAGTGCACCTTCTGCCGCATCGGCACCTACCATATGCATTCGGTGCTGGAGGATATTACGAGGGGAAGGGGAATGCTTAAGTCGATCGAGGCGCTGGGTGAGCTGGCCGAGGATGTGAGGGCGGGCTCGCTGTGCGGGCTGGGCAGGATGTCGCCCAACCCCGTGCTGACCACACTGCGCTACTTCCGCGAGGAATATGA
>JAQTLG010000306.1 GCA_028715025.1 Dehalococcoidia bacterium
TGACGGGTACTTGCCTCCGCTATTTTGCGGAAGTGGAAGCCGTAGATGGCCATGGACATTGATAGAGAGAACGAGCGCGGGCGTTTAAATGCTGTCCAGAACATGAGGTCCCAAAAATGCCAGCGCTCCTTTCCCTGAACTCCCAGCACCCAGAGCGACTTGAAAAACGCCCCGATATTCTGCGATTTCATAATCGAGATCTTCTGCCGTTTGGGCCGGTACTCCCGCAGGAATGTCTTCACGCGCGCGTAGTACTGGTTGGGCGCATAGATCGTATTGATTATTCTGCGGTAGCCGTCCATCAGCTTGTTTATATTCATCTTCGGCACGAAATTGATCGACACGTCGGTATTGTTGCCCGAGAAGCTGGTGCCGGTGAGGCGGTTCTCGCTCTCAAGGCGCTTATGCAGGCGCGTGCCGCTGGGCGCATTCAGCAGGCCCACCATGGCCGTCACCACACCGCTGTTCTGCACGAAATTGATAACATCCTGGAAAATCGACAGAGGATCGCTGTCGAATCCCACGATGAACCCTCCCTGCACCTCAAGACCGGCGCGCTGAAGCTTCTTCACCGCGGCGATGAGGTCACGGCTCGAGTTCTGCGATTTGCCGCATTCAGTCAGACTCTGCTTGTTGGGGGATTCTAAGCCGATGAATACCATGTTGAAATTAGCTCTTGTCATCAGCCCCGTCAGTTCGTTGTCATCGGCCAGGTTGATGGACGTCTGTGTGTGGAAGGAAAAGGGGAAATGCCTCTTCTGTGACCATTCGATGATGGCTGGCAGCATCTCAGCTTTCAGCTTCTTCTTATTGCCGATAAAATTGTCATCCACGATAAAGACGCTGTCCCGCCAGCCGGTGGCATGAAGTGCATCCAGCTCCCTGATCATCTGCTCCCGCCCTTTGGTGCGCGGCATGTGACCGTTGAGCACCACGATATCGCAGAACTCGCAGTCATAAGGGCAGCCGCGGGAATACTGGACCACCATGGAGGAATATTTGCTGCGGTTGACCAGGTCCCAGCGCGGTATCGGCGTAATATTGACATCAGGCCTGACCTTGGAAGAATATAGCCTTTGCAAACAGCCCTTTTCCAGGTCTGCGAGGAAGGGGGGCAGGGTGACTTCAGCCTCGTCCAATACGAAATGGTCCACGCAGGAGAATTCCTCGTGCTGAGTGGTGAACAACGGTCCTCCGGCCACTACTGTCGCACCCAGCTTCTTGCAGCGCTTGATAACGGTTTTAGCTGAGTCCTTCTGCACCACCATTGCGCTGATGAAAACCATGTCAGCCCATTTGATGTCCTTATCGCTCAGCCGCCCCGTATTCATATCCGCCAGTTTCAGCTCCCATCCGGCGGGAAGCATGGCCGCCACGGTCAACAGGCCGAGAGGCGGGAAAGCAGCTTTTTTGGATACGAACTTGAGGGCGTGTTTAAAGCTCCAGAAAGTGTCGGGGTATTCGGGGTAAACTAATAGAATCTTTTTATTATGCATCATTAAGTATGACCCTCCGAGGTCATATAAGCAAAGTATACTTAGACTATCGGGAAAAGGATATAGGTATCGGCACCTATTAAGAAGGGAAAACTACCTTTCCTCAGCCAACCTCTTCTTCAGCAGGTCTATCTCGGGAATCGGGCTGGGATCGATGCCGTTAAGCATGGCCAGATAGTAGCTGACCCAGTCGCCCAGCAGCACAAGGCTCATGACATGCCTGAGGTCATTGCCGCCCTGGCTGTCCACATACTGGTTGGGGATGTTGCGCTTATCCAGCATTTCGCCCGTGATCTTGTAGCGGAGCAGCGTGCGCGGATGCAGGGAAGGGCAGCGCAGGAAAATGACATACATGCGGTCGGCTGAGTCCGCCGGGTATTGATAGCCCAGGACCGCGTTATGATTGAGCTCGGGCAGGGTTTCGAAGAAGGCCCACTGCTTGCTGTTTTCGTTGACCTGGGTTTTCCATCTGCGGGCAACGTCAGTGAGTATGCCGGCGCCGTAAATTACGGCAATTTTTCCGTACAGCCTTGTTGCCAGCGTTTTAGCCTGGTTGCGGTCGGAATGGCTGTCCTCCCGCAAGTTTACCTCCAGTGCTTCGAGAGCTTCGACCAGGCTATTTACATCCGCCGTTTTGGCGCTTGAGAAGCCAAGGTTTTGCATTATTGCCAGCAGAGGTAGGAAACCATACCCCAGGGCTGCGCGGGGCGGAGAAGCGTGTTCAATAACGAAAACCGGCACATTGTTTGCGCGGGCCAGATCCGTCAGCCTGCCTCCCGTTGATATTACCAGTTTCTTGCAGTCTGTTTTCAGGGCTTGCGTGAAGCCGGAGATAGTTTCCTCCGTATTGCCGGAATAGCTGGCCCCGATAACGAGCGTCCTGCTATCAACCCACGCAGGGAGGTCATAGTCGCGGTGCACCAGCATAAGCGGACGGCTCAAGTGAGCAGACAGTCCTCTGAGCAGGTCCCCGCCGATGGCGGAGCCGCCCATGCCCAGTATCGCGACCTTATCGATATCGGAGTAGCCGGGAGGCAATTTAAACTTGCAGGCTTTGTCCCAGGCCTGGCGGCACTGGAGAGGAAGGCCCCGTATTTGAGCCCCCATGCCGAATTTATCTAAGGAAGTGTAAATGGAGCTGTCATCCAGGTTTACCATATCTCATACCCCCACCATCTCCTGGCCATATTGAATCAATTTCTGCACTTCATCAGTGGAACCGCACTCGGCGTAAATGCGCACCAGCGGCTCCGTGCCGGAGAAGCGCACCAGCAGCCATGAACCGTCCTCCAGTTTATAGCGGAATCCGTCCCGGGTATCCAGCTTAACAACCTTCTGACCTCCTATCTTAGAGACGGATGCTGATGATAATTTTTGCAACATC
>JAQTLG010000307.1 GCA_028715025.1 Dehalococcoidia bacterium
ACTTAGCCTGCTCAGGGACTTCGGGCTGACCTTTGTGCCGCTGTTCGTGGCCATGGATTCCATCAGCACTGTGCCTATTCTGCTGTCGCTGACGCATGAGCTGTCAGATAAAAAGAGGAACAGTGTGATACGCAATGCATTGATCACGGCTCTGGGGCTGGGCCTCGTTTTCATAGTAGTCGGCAAAGGTATCTTCATTTTTCTGGGCATTACCGTAAACGATTTCCTTATCGCAGGCGGGCTGATACTTTTTCTGCTGGGCGCCAAGGAGCTGGTGGTGGGCAAGATGTTCGAAGCGCAGGTTGCCACAGGCGAGGATGTGATAGCGGTGGTGCCGCTGGCTACGCCGCTGGTGGTGGGCCCTGCCGTGCTCACGACGCTGCTGATCCTTACCGACCAGTATCATATTGTAATGGTCACGTTTTCCTTCATAGTCAACCTGCTGATATCATGGCTGTTGTTCGCCCAGGCCAACCGGCTGGTCAGGGTACTGGGACATGGAGGGGTGCTGGCGCTATCCAAGGTATTTGCACTGTTGTTAGCGGCCATTGCCGTGAGTATGATACATCGGGGCATAATAGCGTTTACAGGATAAATCGGGTATAAGGAGAAGTGATATGTGGTTATGTACACATTGCCGTCACCTTGAATTTTCAGAGCAGAAGCCGGAACGCTGCCCTATCTGCGGCGCCGGCGCCGACAAGTTCGTAAAACACGAAAGCTCGATGGTCAAAGGTTCCGTGACGCTGAGGAACCTGAAGGCAGGATTTGAGGCTGAATCAAAGGCAAATATCAGGGACCTGGCCTTCGCCATTAAAGCCGGGCAGGAAGGTTTCCCCGCTATCGCAGGTTTGTTCAGAGCAGTCGCTGAGTCTGAAGCTATACACGCTTTCCAACACCTGAGACTGCTGGAAGCGATTGCAGATACACAGGAAAACCTGCAGGCGGCCTTTGAGCGGGAGAACTACGCTACGGATGCCTACCCTGAGTTCATCAAAACAGCCAATGACGAGGGTGATTCACAGGCAGCAACCATTTTCGGCTACCACAGGGATGTGGAAAAGGGACATGCAAAGCTGTATGAAAAAGCTCTGGATCGCCTGATGGATCCGCAGGGTGTTGACTATTACGTGTGCAGCGTTTGTGGCTATGTGAGCGTGGGCTCTGCCCCGGACGAATGTCCCATCTGCGGCGCGCCAAAAGACAAGTTCAGGCGTATCGATTAGAGTCCGTCTGCCGCAGACTGGTTATTATCGGATCAGCCGCGTAGCCTTGAATACATCTTTTCCAGGTCTTCCAGCCACAGGGTTGGTTCTGCATCCGAAGGCATCCTCCAGTCGCCCCTGGGGGACAGGCTGATGGAGCCGATCTTCGGACCCTCCGGCAGGCAGGTCCGCTTAAACTGGTTGGCGAAAAAGCGACTGATGAAAACGGACAGCCATTTATTGAGGTCTTCCAGAGTATAGCGACCGTCGAATGACCTCTGTTTTCTGGCCTCGTTGGCTATAAATAATATTTTACCCGGGCGCATGCCGAAGCGGACAAAGGGATATAAGAAGAAGTCAGCCAGCTCCACAGGGCCGATGACTTCCTCGCTTCTCTGCGTGATCTGCCCCCTGACAGGCCTCCTCAGCTCGGGGGAGATGGGCGTATCCAGTACGTCTCTGAGTATTTTCTGAGCGGGCGAGCCGGCCAGCTCCTCATCTGCCACCCAGCGGATGAGATAGCGCACCAGCGTCTTGGGAACCGAAACATTGATATCGTAATGCGACATATGATCGCCCGAGAAGGTGCTCCAGCCGAGAGCTACCTCGGTAAGGTCGCCCGTGCCCAGCAGTATGGCCTTAAGCCCGTTGGCCCTGTTGAACAGGAACTCGGTGCGGTACCGCGCCTGTATATTCTCGAAAACTACATCTTCGCGGCCGTCATGGCCGAGGTCGTTCATGTGCGCCCTGCATGTATTCGTGATATCCACGCGTTCGAAACTTACCCCAAGGGCTTTACATAAATCTGTGGCGTTGTCCCTTGTCCTGCGGGTGGTGCCGAAGCCGGGCAGGGTACATGCGGTAACGTTCTTTACAGGCAGCTTGAGATAGTTCATGGTACGGACCGCCACGAGAAGGGCCAGGGTGGAATCGAGGCCGCCGGAGACCCCCAGTACAATCCGGTTAAGTTTGGCGCCGGACAATTTCTTGGCCAGCGCGGCCACCTGCATGTCGAAGATGTCCCGGCATCTCTGTGCGCGTTTTTCAGAATCCTCGGGGACGAAGGGGTGTGGGTCAATTTCCCTCATCAGCCCGGCTGCCGGCACATCGGCTACCTTCGCCTCGATGATACGGAAGGGCTTGATATGACCCGGCGATTGGCGGAAGCTTGTCATCGATATGCGGTCGTGAACCAGCCGATCCATATCGAGGTCGGATACTGTCAGGCCTGATTTCTGCTTGAAAATACGTGATTCCGCCAGCAGGCTGCCGTTCTCGGCCACCAGTGTATGGCCGCCGAAGACGATGTCGTTGGATGATTCTCCCATGCCGGCTGAAACATAGCAGCATGCCGCCGCGCACCTTCCTGATTCGGAGGTGACCATGGAACGGCGCCACTCCGCCTTGGCCAGCACTTCATTGCTGGCCGAGATATTGAGCAGAACTGTTGCCCCGGCCAGCGCCTGGTACTCATGTGGGGCCAGCGGAACCCACATATCTTCACATATCTCGATGCCCAGCACGGCCGGTGCAAAGCCCCGTAGCGATATCAAAATATTTGTGCCGAAGGCAATAGCCATGTCTCCCAGATGTACGACATCGGAGCAGGCGTCCTCCGAGGAGACAAACCATCGGTTCTCGTAAAACTCCTTGTAGGACGGCAGGTA